>JAFAFD010000355.1 GCA_023423675.1 Pseudomonadota bacterium
TGGGCCAGGTCACCTTGGCCGTCAAACCGTAATCGCCTGACCTTGGTGTCAGAGCCCCTTCCGTTGGAAAGGGATCCGCCCCCATCGCCGCCCCCCCGGGGGCGCCGCGCCCCCGCCGGGGTGGGCCTCCCCCCCCACCACCACCCCTGGAGTCTTCCGCATGAAGCGCACGCTCGTCCTAGCCGCCGCCCTGGCCGCTGCCCTTCCGTTCTCCGCCCTGGCTCACAAGGCCTGGCTGCTGCCCTCGCAGACTGTCATCGCCGGCAACGCGCCGTGGATCACCGTCGACGGCGCCGTCTCCAACGACCTGTTCTATTTCAACCACGTGCCGCTGCGCCTGGAATCGCTGGTCATCACCGCGCCGGATGGCAGCAGCGTGCAGCCGCAGAACGCGGCCACCGGCAAGTACCGCAGCGTGTTCGACCTCGAGCTGAAGCAGCAGGGCACCTACCGCATCGCCTCGGTCAATGACGGCCTGTTCGCCACCTACGAGCAGAACGGCGAGCGCAAGCGCTGGCGTGGCACCGCCGCCACCTTCGGCGAACTGCCCAAGGATGCGAAGAAGCTGGAAGTGAGCCAGTCGGTGGGCCGCGTGGAAACCTTCGTCACCAACGGCGCGCCGAACGACACCGCGCTGAAGCCGACCAACCGCGGCATCGAACTGGTGGCCGTGGGCCATCCGAACGATCTGTTCGCTGGCGAGGAAGCCACCTTCCGCGTGCTGGTGGATGGCAAGCCGACCGCCGGCCTGGAATTCGAGATCGTGCGTGGCGCCACCCGCTACCGCAACGCGCAGGACGAGCTGAAGCTGACCAGCGACGCCAAGGGCGAGATCAAGGTGACCTGGCCGGAAGCCGGCATGTACTGGCTGGAAACCGGCACCGAAGACAACAAGACCTCGGTGAAGCAGGCCGCCAAGCGCCGCCTGAGCTACGTCGCCACCCTGGAAGTGCTGCCGCAGTAACGTGGACCGCGGTGCCGGGCCCGTCCCGGCATCGCGCCTGCAACGCCCCGCCATGACCGATTCCCTGCTCGACATCGCCCGCCTCGGCGGCACCACCATGGGCACCACCTGGAGTGTCTCGCTGGTCGCGCCTCGCCAGCGCGACCTGCACCCGCTGCACGCCGGCATCCAGTCGCGCCTGGATGAGGTGGTCGCGCAGATGAGCACCTGGGAAGCCGGTTCGGACCTGGGCCGCTACAACCGCGCCGACGCAGGCCAATGGTGCCCGCTGCCAGCCGAAACCCGCCATGTACTGGCCGCCGCGCAGGCCATTGCCGCTGCCAGCGAGGGCGCCTTCGATCCCACCCTGGGCCCGCTGGTCGCGCTCTGGGGTTTCGGTGCACAGGCCGGCCCGCGCCGCGTGCCCGATGCGGCCACCCTGCAGGCCACCCGCGCCCGCTGCGGCTGGCAGCATCTGCAGTGGCGCGATGACGCGCTGCTGCAACCCGGTGGCCTGGAACTGGATCTCTCTGCGATTGCGAAAGGCTTCGGTGTCGACCACGTCGCCGCCTGGCTGCGCGCGCAGGGCATCACCGCTGCGCTGATCGAAGTGGGCGGCGAACTGGCCGGCTACGGCCGCAAGCCCGATGGGCAACCGTGGCGCGTGCTGGTGGAATCGGCACCGGAAGAAGACGCGCACACCGACACGCCGCCGCGCGTGCTGGCACTGGATGGAAAGGCCGTGGCCACTTCGGGCGACCGCTGGCACCAGTACCAGGCCGATGGCCAGGCCTACAGCCACAGCCTGGACCCGCGCAGCGGCATGCCGGTGCGCCAGGTCGCCGCGGCCGTCACCGTGGTGGCCGACGATGCGATGCACGCCGATGCCTGGGCCACCGCGCTGACCGTCCTCGGCCGCGAACAGGGCCTGGCCCTGGCCGAGCGCGAAGGCCTGGCCGCACGCTATCTGCAACGGGCCATCGACGGCCCGCGCGAAACCCTCAGCAGCGCCTTCCAGCGCCTGCTCGACGAGCAGGCCGCATGAGCAGCCGACCGTCGCGCGCCGTACTCGGCAACCTGATCGTGATGGTGCTGCTGGCCGTGGCCGGCTACGCACTGCTGCGCCTGCACCTGGGCGAAACCTGGTGGCAGGGCACGCCGCCTGCGCGGCATTGGCAGGGCGCGCTGCTGGCGACGGCGCTGTACGCGCTGGCCTGCGCCGCACTGTGGTGGCGCGGCCGCCCGCGCGATGACGCCGCCAGCGGTGATGTCGCCCCCCTGCTGCTGGTGTGGTCCAGCCAGACCGGCTTCGCCCGCGAACTGGCCGAACGCAGCGCCGAGGCTTTGCGCGCCGCCGGCCTGCCGGTGCGCGTGCGCGGCCTGCACGAAGTCGACACCGCACTGCTGGCGCAGAGCCAGCGTGCACTGTTCATCGCCAGCACCACCGGCGAAGGCGACGCGCCCGACCACGCCCTGCCCTTCCTGCGCCGGGTGATGAGCACCTCGCCCACGCTGGGCCACCTGCAGTTCGGCGTGCTTGCGCTGGGCGACCGCAGCTACGGCCACTTCTGTGCGTTCGGCCACCAGCTCCATGACTGGCTGCGCCAGCACGGCGCGCACCCGATGTTCGATGCGATCGAAGTCGACAACGCCGATCCCGCCGCGCTGCGCCACTGGCAGCAGCTGCTCGGGCAGATCGGCGGCGGCGCCAGCGAACTGCCCGACTGGAGCCCGGCCGACTACCAGCCGTGGCCGCTGCTGCAGCGCGAACACCTCAACCCCGGCAGCCTCGGCGGGCCGGTGTACTGGCTGCGCCTGCAGCCACCGGCCGGCAGCGATGCGCAGTGGCAGGCCGGCGATATCGCCGAGATCGGCCCGCAGCATGCCGCGGCCAGCACGCGCGACTGGCTGCGCGAACGCGACTTCAATCCGGAGCTGGCGCTGGACGATGGCCGCACCCTGCTGGATCGCGTCGTGCGCTCGCACCTGCCCAGCCTGGTGGCACCCGGCGACCTGCCCGGGCTGCTGGCGGCACTGCAGCCGCTGCCGCACCGCGAGTATTCGATTGCCTCGGTGATGGCCGATGGCGCGCTGGAACTGCTGCTGCGCCGCCAGCTGCGCGCCGACGGCACGCCCGGCATCGGCAGTGGCTGGCTTTGCGACCACGCCGTGCTGCACGAGCCGGTGCAGCTGCGCCTGCGCCGCAACCAGAATTTCCACGGCGTGGCTGCCGATGTTCCGCTGCTGCTGATCGGCAACGGCACCGGCATCGCCGGCCTGCGCGCGCACCTGCACGAACGCGCCCGCACGGGCGCGCGCCGCACCTGGCTGCTGTTCGGCGAGCGCTCGGCCGCACACGATTTCCATTTCGGCGAGGAACTGCAGGCGATGCTGGCCAACGGCACGCTGGCACGACTGGATGCGGTGTTCAGCCGTGATGGCGGCGCGCATCGTTACGTGCAGGACCGGCTGCTGGCTGAAGCGGCAACGCTGCGGCAGTGGGTGGAGGAAGGTGCCACGATCCTGGTCTGCGGCAGCCTGCAGGGCATGGCCCCAGCGGTGGACGCAGTGATCGAGCAGGTGCTCGGTGCCGATGGCAAGGAAGCGCTGCTGCTGGCCGGTCGTTACCGGCGCGACGTGTATTGACCACCGATCGGGGTCCGATCCCTTTCCGCAGGAAAGGGCTCTGACCCCAACCGCATCCACGCATGGTGTGGATCTACTGCGCGGTGGGGGGCATGGCCCGGCGCTACCCGGCGGTCGTTACCCGTATCGCCAACAGCTCACCGCCGCCCTGCAACGCATGCCGTTGCCTTATCCACGCATGGCGTGGAACTACTGCAATCCTCGTCACCAGTAGATC
>JAFAFD010000017.1 GCA_023423675.1 Pseudomonadota bacterium
GCTCAGGCCACCGCGCGCGTCCACGGTGCCGGCCGGCCCAGCAGATAGCCCTGGCCGTAGTCGCAGCCCAGCTCGAACAGGCTCTGCTGCTGGGCTTCGGTCTCGATGCCCTCGCCGATGGTTTCGATGCCCAGCGTGCGCGCCAGCGACAGCACGCCCTCCACCAGCGCGCGCGTGCTCTGCGCCTCCGGGCCATGCAGGCCGGCGATGAAGCTCTGGTCGATCTTCAGCGTGCTGATCGGGAACCGGTGCAGGTAGGACAGCGCCGAGAAGCCGGTGCCGAAATCATCCAGCTGTACCTGGATGCCACGCTCGCGCAGCCCCTTGAGGATGCGCAGCGTATGCGGGCCATCGTCCAGCAGCGCCACTTCGGTGATTTCCAGGCGCAGCCGCTGCGGATCGGCATCATTGGCTTCCAGCAGACCGAACAGGCGCTTGCTGAAATCGGCCGAGCGGAAATGCCGCGGTGACACGTTCACCGACACATAGCCGCGGCCACCGTCGGCCAGGCCGGCGATGACCTGCTCGTAGATCAGCCAGTCGACCTGCTCGATCAGGCCGCTCTCCTCGCCGAGCTCCAGGAAGGCGCCGGGAAGCAGCAGGCCGCGGCGCTCGTGCTGCCAGCGCAGCAGCGCCTCGTGGCCGACCACTTCGCCATCGGACAGGCGCACGATCGGCTGGTAGAACGGCACGAAATCGCGGTTGTTGATCGCCCGCCGCAGGTCCGCTTCCAGGTCCAGGCTGCGCATCGCCTGCTCACGCATGTCCTCGTCGAAGATCGCGCAGCGGTCATGGCCCTGGGCCTTGGCCCGGTACATCGCCGCGTCGGCGTCACGCAGCAGTTCTTCGCCGGTGCGGTAGTGCGGGTTCCACAGAGCGATGCCGAGGCTGCCGGAGGGGAACAGCTCGCGCCCGGCGATCCACATCGATTCCTGCAGGGCCAGGAGCAGGCGCTGGCCAAAATCCAACGCTTGGGCCAGGCCCTGCGGGCACTGCAGCAGGATGGCGAATTCGTCACCGCCGAGCCGCGCGACCACGTCGCCGTCGCCTGCCATGGACACGATGCGCTTGGCCACTTCCACCAGCATGCGGTCGCCGGCCGCGTGGCCGATGCTGTCATTGACCAGCTTGAAGCGGTCCAGGTCCAGGAACAGCATCGCGAACACCGGGCCACCGTCGCGGCGGGCCAAGGCCAGCGCGTCCTGCAGGCGGTCCAGCAGATGCAGGCGGTTGGGCAGGCCGGTCAGCGCATCGTGCATGGCCTGGTGGGTCAGGCGTTGCTCGGCGCGCAGGCGCTCGGCAATCTGTCCCAGCAGCTTGTCGTTCACTTCGCCCAGCTCGCGGGTGCGCTCTTCCACGCGCTTTTCCAGCTCGGCATGCGCCGAACGCAGCTGCTGCTGGTCGCGCTGGCGGGCCAGGCCGGTGCCGATGTTCTGGGCCACGAAGGTCAGCAGGCGCTGGTCGTGCACACTGAAGGCAATCTGGTCGGTGTAGCTCTGCACCACGATCGCTCCCACCACCTCGTCGTCGCGCAGCAGTGGCACCCCCAGCCAGCAGTGCGAGCGCGCACCGGATTCACGCACTTCACCGGTGGCCAGCAGCGCGTCGATCTGCGCCCGCGAAGCCAGCAAAGGGCGCCGGTGGCGCACCACGTACTCGGTCAGGCCGTGGCTGAAGGCACGCGGCGCGCGCGAGCTGTTGTGCTCGTCCACCGAGTAGACGAAGTCCAGGCCGTCGCCGCGTGCGTTGACCAGGGCGATATAGAAATTGCGCGCATCCAGCAACCGGCCCACCACCCCGTGCACCTGGCCGTAGAACTGGGCCAGGCTGTCGGCCGACATGGCCATTTCGGCGATGTTGTAGAGGGCGGTCTGCAGCTGTTCGCCACGGCGGCGCTCGGCCACTTCGTCCTGCAGGCTGCGGTTGGCGCGCTGCAGTTCCAGCGTGCGCCGTTCCACCTGCTGTTCCAGCCGCACCTGCGCCTGGCGCCGGTCCATCGCGGTCTGCACGTGCTGGGCGACGAAGCCCAGCAGTGCGCGCTCGGCCTCGCCGTACAGCGCGGCCTGTTCGTAACTCTGCACCACGATGGCGCCACAGACGCGGCCATCGCGCAGCATCGGCACACCCAGCCAGTCCAGGCTTTCCGGGCCGCGCTCGGGATCGTGCTCTTCCTCGGCATCGGCCAGCAGTTCGCGCGACGGGCCACTGAGCGGCTTGCCATGGCGCAGCAGGGCCACGGTCAGGCTGCGTGGCATCTGCCCGGCGTCATAGCTGATCGTGGGGTCGGCCACGAACTCATCCACCTGGTCGGCGAAGTACAGGAAGCGCATCTGATCGCGCACATCGTCGTACTCGACGATGTAGCAGTTCTCCGCGTACATCAGCGAACCGAGCACGCCGTGCACGTGGCGCAGCATCTCGCCCATCTCCAGGTCGGCACCGGCCAGATCGGCAATCTGGTACAGCGCCTGCTGAAGACGTTCAGCCTGCTCGAGTGCGCGGATCTGCCCCGCCTGGCGGCCGCGCTGCAGCGCCAGTTCCATTGCCTGCCGCGACATCCCCCACCAGGCCTCAGACGGCGACCCACCGCGCACCCGCAGCGACAGCTGTGCGCCGTCATGCTCCCAGGCAGTCTGCTCCCAGACAGTGTGCTCCCACATTGTCTGATCCCAGTCGAGCTCGGCGTCGGTGGCGCGCTGCGGCCAGCTGTCCTGGCCACGGCCCAGCTGCGGGTCGTTCCAGCCCACCCGCACGATCGCGGTGTCCGGCAGCAGCGCATGCAGCGCGCGCACCAGCGCCGTGCTCAAGACGGCCTCGTGAGGTGACAGCGATGACACACGGTCGGCTTGCGTGGACAAAATGACGTTCTCTTGGCGCCGCTACTGCGTCGCCTCCCCTGAGTGCGCGAGCATAACGCGGCACAGGGGGGGCAATGGAAGCCCGCAAACCCCGTTTCGTGCCCCCGGACGTTGTTCATGTGGAACCCCACCCACGAATCGCCGTGAACTGCGCCCTGCCCGCCCCCGCCACCGGCTATGCGCCACCGCCTGCAGGCCTTACCCTGTCTGCCGTGGAAGCGACCGCCCTGCCAACCGATGAAGCGCTGATGCTGGCCTGGGCCGGCGGCGACCTGCAGGCGTTCGAAAGCCTGTACGCGCGCCATCGCAAGCGCCTGTTCGGCTTCCTGCTGCGGCAGCTGCGCGACACCGCGCTGGCCGAGGAGATCTTCCAGGACGTCTGGCAGCGGGTGATCAGCGCGCGCGCCGGTTGGCAGCCCGACGCCGCATTCAGCACGTGGCTGTTCCGCATTGCGCACAACCGCCTGAATGACCACTGGCGTGCTGCCCGCCACCGTCCTGCCGCGCCGGCCGATGCCGATCTGCGCCTGGCCGCGCTGGAAGACAAGCAGACCCCGGAAGCTGAACTGTCTGAATTCGAGCAGCGCCGGCGCATCCAGCTGGCGATGGACGACCTGCCGCCCGAGCAGCGCGAAGTGCTGCAGCTGCGGCTGGAACAGGAACTGAGCCTGGAGGAGATCGGCCAGATCACCGGCGTCGGCCGGGAAACGGTGAAATCGCGGCTGCGCTATGCGATGGACAAGCTGCGTGCAGGACTGAAGGCATGAACCGAGACGATCCACTGACCCCGGAAGAACGCGCACTGGCCGGCCTGCTGGGGCGCCGCAGCGAACAGGCGCCGCCGGCATCGCTGGACGCGACCATCCTGGCCGCCGCACGCGCTGCGGTGCAGGATACGGTGCCGCC
>JAFAFD010000069.1 GCA_023423675.1 Pseudomonadota bacterium
CGCGAGATGTTCCATTCCTTGGCCATGTCCTCGCAGTGGTCGCCCATGCTCTTGCCGGTGCGCGGCTCGGCCACGCCGGGGAACTCGGGCTTGAGTTCGGAGAGCTTGAAGCCGGCGGTCAGCGCACGGATCTTGTCGCCGGTGCTCTTGGCCCGGTTGGCCGCCAGCAGGCGCGCACGCAGCTTCTTGCCGTACACGATCGGCACGTCGGAGGTGGTGTCCGAGCCGCCGCCGATGCCCGATTCGATCTGCCCCAGGGCGATCTTGTTGGCCACGGTGATGATGCTGTCCAGCGAGGTGCCGCAGGCGCGCTGCAGGGTGATGCCCGGGGTCAACGGCGACAGGCCCGAGGACAGCGTGGCTTCACGGCCCAGGTTCCAATCGCTGGAATGCTTGATGACCGCGCCCATCGCCACTTCGCCGAGCTGCTGGCCATGCAGGCCGAAGCGTTCGACCAGCGCACCCAGTGTCCGCACCGACATGCCGAGGTTGCCGACATCCGAATACGCGGTGTTCTGGCGGCAGAACGGAATGCGGACGCCACCGAGGATGGCGACGGGACGAGCGTTGGGCATGGAGATACCTGGCATGGATGAGGGTGTCTGCAACATGGCCTGCACGACGGAGCAGGCATAATGGAGCCAAGTGTAGCTGCCGCCCTGTGATGGGCCAACCGTGGAACCATGAGCAAACCCGACCCCGCGATGAATGCCCTTGGCGTGCTGGCCCTGGAACTGGCCAACGGCGAAATCCCCCGCCAGGCGGTGCTCAGCGCCGACCAGGCCGGTGAACTGGCCGACCGTATCGGCCGTGACCTGGCCAAGCTGGTGCCGCAGGTGGCCGAGCTGGACCTGGTGTTCGCCGCCGCCCATTTCGACCCCGCTGAAATCCTGCGCCCGGGCTGGCCGATCCACCGCCGCCTGGAAGAACTGCAGATGCGTGCCCCCGGCCGCAGCCAGGGCCCGCGCCTGCTGGCCTTCGGTGCCGGCGCCGATGGTGAAGTGCCGCTGCCGTTCCAGGCCGATGCGACCCTGGTGGGAGGTGGCCTGCGCGTGGTGCCCTTCCTGCTGACCGGCAGCGACGTGGCCACCACTACGGCCGTGGCCGATGCGCTGGAAGACGTGCTGCTGGCCAATGGCATGGCGCATGCCGATACGGCGTTGATGGCGCAGAACAGCTTCGGTGCCCGCATCGAGCACGCGCGCTACTTCACCGTGAACGACCTGGCCGCGATGATGTCGATGCAGTACGACAACCAGGGCTTGGCCGCGCTGTGGCCGCTGATCGAGACCGCGATCATGGCCCCGGGCCAGGACGAGTGGCTGGAAAGTGCACCCGAGCCGCTGCTGCGCTATACGCAGGGCGAGGCGCGCATGGCGCTGTTCGATCCGGCCGGCTGGTGCGCGTACTACAACCACAGCAAGGGCGACTGCGACCGCCTGCAGGGCATCTACGAGCAGTTCCTGATGCGCCAGCGGCAGATGGCCGCGGTGCTGGAAGCGCACGGCGTGCCGGTGCTGTTCGTGCATTGCGAGGCCGGGCAGGACGCGCGCGAGCTGCTGGCGCGCTGATCCACAACGCCCGTGCGGGTGGTTGTAGAGCCGAGCAGATGCTTGGCTCAGACCGCCTGCAGAGCAGCCGAGCATGGGCTCGGCTCTACAGTTGCGATGCGATCCAATGAAAAACGCCGGCTTTCGCCGACGTCCTTCGTTCTGCCTTACGGGGCCTTCTGGATGACCGCGCAGGCCAGGCGCGCGCCGGCGTCGCCGGTCGGCTGGGTCTTGTAGTCGTCCGCATCGGCGTGGACGATCAGGCCGCGGCCGATGATGTCGAAGTCATCACCCTTGCCGATGTTGACGTTGCTTGAGACCGGGCCGTCGATGGTGGCCACGCCCTTGTCGTCGGCCTTGATGTTGGGCATGTCGCCGCCGTGGTGCGGATCGGCCGAGACGTTGCCGTGATCCTGCTTGCCCGGGTTGAAGTGGCCGCCGGCGCTCATGCCGTCCGGCGCGCTGCAGTCGCCCTTCTCGTGGATGTGGAAGCCGTGCTCGCTGCCCGGCTTCAGGCCGGTGATCTGGCCGGTCACATGCACCTTGCCGTCGACGACCTTGAAGGTGACGCTGCCCTTGGTCTCGTTGCCCTGGGTCGGTGCCAGTTCGGCGCTGGCCGTGGCATCGGTAACCGGAGCGGCGTCGGTAGCCGGGGCAGCGGCCGGATCAGCCGGTGCTGCCGAACCTTCGGCCGGGGTGGTGGCCGGGGCTTCGGCTTCCGGGGCTGCCGGCTGCTGGTTGCAGGCCGCCAGGCCCAGGGCGGCGATGGCCGCGAACAGCGAGGTATGGATCAGACGCATGGAACTCTCCTTGGAATGATGCCCGTGGCGATCAGCGGGTAACCCGGATCACACCGCAGGCGATGCGAACGCCGGCATTGCCGGCGGGCTGGCTGCGATAGTCATCGGCGTTGGCATGCACGACCAGTGCACGTCCGGCGATATCGGTGGCGGCGCCTCCCCCAAGGGTAACGCCCTTCAGGTGCACATCGACATTCGCGCGGCCCTGGGCATCAGCGTGCAGGTTGTCGATGTCGCCCAGGTGATGCTTGCCGCTGCCGGCGCGACCATGCGCGCTGCCAGCGGGGTTGAAGTGGTTGCCGGCACTGCTGGCATCCACCGCGCTGCAGTCACCGCGTTCGTGGATATGGAAACCCGCCTGCTGCATCGGCTGCAGGCCACCGACCAGGCCGGTCAGGTGCACGCCACCGCTTTCGGTCTTCAGCACCAGGCGGCCACTGACGATGCTGGCCGAGGCCGGCGCCAGGTTGGCTTCGGCCAGCTGGGCCACGGGCGTGGTGACCACCGGCGGCGGCGTGGGCTGCGGCTTCTGCGGCGCGCTGCCACAGGCAGACAGCAGCACGGCGACGGACAGCGGCACGATGGCAAATGACAGGCGCATCAGGAAACTCCTTGCAGGGAACACTACGGACGGCATCGTCCATGGCGGATCAACAGTTCGGCAAGCGGGCGCGAGGACCGCGTGCAGGGGGCGTTCAATGGCCCCCGCGGCGGCGGCCGGCGCCCAGTTTGCGGGTCAGCGTGTTACGGCCAAGGCCGAGCCGTGCGGCGGCTTCGGCGCGGCGGCCATGGGTGATCTGCAGCGCGGCTTCCAGCAGGGCGTGGTCCACGCGCTCGCGCACCTGCGCGTGCAGGCCTTCGGTGCCTTCGGCCAGCTGCCGCCGCGCCCATTCAGACAGCAGCGTTTCCCACTGGCCCGGATCAGCACCCGCGCTGCTGCCGCGACGGCTGCGGCTGCGGTTCAACGCGGTATCGACGTCGGCCACGCCGATGGTGTCGGCGGCGGCGAGTGCGGCCATGCGCCAGCAGACGTTCTCCAGTTCGCGCACGTTGCCCGGCCAGTCGTGCTCGCGCAGCGCCTGCAGGGCCGCGGCGGTGAGCCGCTTCGGCGGCGTGTCCAGCTTGTGCGCGGCGGCGGCCAGGAAGGTGGTGGCCAGCTGCGCGATGTCCTCGCGGCGGTCGCGCAGCGGCGGCAGCTGCAGGCGCACCACATCGAGGCGATGCAGCAGGTCGGCACGGAATTTCCCCTGCGCGACCAGCCCTTCCAGGTCCTGGTGGGTGGCAGCGACCACGCGCACATCGACATGGATCAGCTCGCGGCCACCGACGCGGAAGAATTCGCCCTGGGCCAGCACGCGCAGCAGGCGGGTCTGCAGCGGCAGCGGCATGTCGCCGTTTTCATCGAGGAACAGCGTGCCGCCGTTGGCCTGCTCGAAGCGGCCGATGTGGCGGCGCTGCGCACCGGTGAACGCGCCGGCCTCGTGGCCGAACAGTTCGCTTTCCAGCAGTTCGGCGGGGATGGCGGCGGTATTGAGCGCAACGAACGGGCCCTGCGCACGCGGTGATTCGCGGTGCAGGGCGTTGGCCACCAGTTCCTTGCCGGTGCCGGTTTCGCCGGTGATGAGCACCGCCAGCGGTGCCTGCGCCAGCCGGCCGATGGCGCGGAACAGCGCGCGCATCGGTGGCGTGTCACCCACCAGCTGTGGTGGCTGGTCGCTGGGCGTTTCGGCCACCGGGGCGGGCGCGGCCAGTGCTGGTGCCACGGCGGGCAGCACGCGCTGGGCCAGCGCCACCGCGTCGTCGAGGTCGAAGGGCTTGGACAGGAACTCGTGCGCGCCACCGCGGAACGCGCCCGCCGTGCTGGCCACATCGGTGTAGGCCGACATCACCACCACCGGCAGCTGCGGCAGCGCAGCCTTCAGCTTGTCCAGCAGCACCAGGCCATCGTCGCCGGGCATGCGCACATCGGTGAACAGCAGGGCAGGCGCCGGGCCTTCGTTCAAGGCCTGCAACGCGGGCGCGGCGCTGTCGAAATCGACGACCTGGTAGCCGGCCTCGCGCAGCGCGGTGCACAGCACGAAGCGCACGGCGCGGTCATCGTCGACCACCCAGATGCGCTGCGCGGCGGTAGGGGAATCAGACATCGCGCGGGGCCTCCTCGGCCGGGGCGGCGCCGTTGCCGATCGGCAGCAGCAGGGTGAACACGGTATGTCCCGGCCGCGAGCGGTAGGTGAGCGTGCCGCGGTGTTCGCGCGCCACCTGCTGGGCCAGCGCCAGGCCCAGGCCGGTGCCTTCGGCGCGGCCACTGACCAGCGGCAGGAACAGGTGCTCGGCCAGTTCCTCGGGTACGCCGCGGCCGTCATCGGCGATTTCCAGGCGCAGGGCCAGGGTGTGCAGCTGCTCGGCGATGCGCACGCCATGCTCCACGCGCGTGCGCAGGGTGATGACCCCGGCGCCGGCCTGGATGGCATTGCGCACCAGGTTCCATACCGCCTGGGTGAGGCGGTCGGCATCGCCATCGAGTTCGGGAATGCTGGGGTCGTAGTCGCGTTGCAGGCGCACGGCCCAGCCAGCCTCGCTCTCGGCCAGCCGCAGCACGCGTTCCAGCGAGGCGTGGATGTTCAGCGGCGCATGCGGCGCGGCCGGGGCCGGCGACAGCAGCTGGTCGAGGAGGCCGTTGAGGCGTTCGATCTCCGAACCGATCAGCTCGATCAGCTCGCGCTCGCTGGCATCGCGCTGGGCGGCACGGCGGGCCAGCAGCTGCGCCGCGCCCTTCAGGCCGGCCAGCGGATTGCGCAGCTCGTGGGCCAGGCCCTTCAGCGCGGCACTGAGCGCGCTGGGCAGGGCCTGGGTCGGGTCCAGGCCCGGGAATTCGTCGACCGGATGCGCTTCCAGCAGCCAGCCACCATCGTCGCGGCGGCTCATCCAGCCCTCGGCGAAGCGCGCGCCCTCACCCGGCAGGGCCAGCGCCAGGCGGTTCAGGCGCAGGCTGTCGCGCTCGTCACGGGCAAGGAAATGGGCCAGCGCCTCGCCCTGCACTTCCAGCGCGGCCAGCGGCTGGCCGATCAGGCGGCGGACGCTGACGCCCAGCCAGCGGGCGAAGGCGGGATTGCAGCCGATGATGCGGCCATCGGCCCCGGCCCAGGCCAGCGGCGTGCCGAGGGCATCGAGGGACGGCGGGGGTGCGGGGTCGGACATTGCACCAATGTAGTGCAAAACGGGGGGCGGGCATCAGATCACTTCGTATGCGTCACCGGACGTCGTGCCTGGGAATTACCTGTCAGGCTTGCTGATCGGATACTAACGCCTTACGATACTATCGACAATCGTTACTACCATGCCGATCCAGTCGTTCGCCTGCAAACGCACGCAGGCGCTGTTCGATGGCCAACGCGTGCCGAGGTGGCGCCACATCGAAGCCGCTGCCCTGCGCAAGCTGGCGATGCTCAACGTTGCGGCCGATCTGCGGGATCTGCGCATACCTCCGGCCAATCGCTTGGAGCCGTTGCACGGAAACCGGTGCGGCCAGTACAGCATCCGCATCAATGATCAGTTCCGATTGTGCTTCGTCTGGACCCGAGAAGGCCCCGCCGAAGTCGAAATTGTCGATTACCACTGAAGGAGCCGCGCGCATGCGAACCGTTTCCTACCCCGCTCCCGGCGAGATCCTGCTGCATGAGTTTCTGGAGCCGCTGGGCATCACCCAGTACCGCTTGGCCAAAGCGATCGGCGTGTCACAGCGCCGGATCGGCGAGATTGTTACCGGCCAGCGCGCCGTGACTGCAGATACCGGACTGCGGCTGTCCCGCTACTTCGGCGCGTCCGACAAGTTCTGGATCGGGCTGCAGGCGGATTTCGACGCGGCGATGACGAAGGAGAAGCTGGCGGAGGTTCTGGCGCGGATCGAGCCTTACAACGCGGTGGCATGAACCTGTCCGGGGTCAGAGCCCTTTCCTGGCGGAAAGGGATCCGACCCCGTTCCGGTTACAGCTTCATGTTCAGGCCGACGAACACGCTGCGGCCCGGGGCCGGCGAGAACATCGGGCGAGCGCTGTCCCAGAAGAAGCTGTCGTACCAGGCGTAGGCGTACTCGCGGCCGGTGACGTTCTTCAGCTGCAGGTCCACGCTCCAGCGTGGGTTGATCTGGTACGCGGCGCTGAGGTCGAGCACGGCGAAGCTGCCGAACTTGCCGGCCTCGTTGCGCTCTTCCAGGTAGTAGTCGCCCTGCGCGCGGGCCTGCAGGCCGAGGCGCAGCGCGTCGCTGGCGCGGTAGTCCACGCCCAGGTTGCTGATATGGCGCGGGGTGGCGGCTACTTCCCTGCCCTGCAGCGAAATGCCGGCATCGCGGTCATCGCGGGTGATCTTCGCTTCCTGGTAGGCGTGCGAGGCCCACACCGTCCAGTCATCGCCCAGCTGCAGGCTCAGCTGCGCATCCACGCCGCGGCGGCGGGTCTTGCCCAGGGTGACCGTGGTGCCGGTGGCCGGCATGTTGGACACCTCGTTTTCCGCATCCTGCTGCCACACCGCCAGGCGCGCCTGGCTGCCGGCGAACGGCTCGAACTTCAGGCCCAGCTCCATGCCGGTGTTGGTGGACGGCTGCATCGGCGCCTGCCCCGGGGTGAGGTAAGCCGGCGCAGTGGAGCCGGTCAGCACCTGGAAGGTGCGGCCCCAGTTGGCGTAGACGTGAGTGGTCTGGCCCAGACTGTGGATGACGCTCAGCTTGGGCTGGCCGATGGTGCCGTAGTCCTGCAGGCGGCCGCTGACGCCGTTCATCAGGTGCGTGCTGCCACTGAAACGGTCGACGCGGTAGGCCGGCACGATCTTCCACGCCTCGGCGGGCTGGTAGATGGCCTGCACGTAGGCGCCCCAGTTGTCGAAGCTGTGGCGGTCGTTGTTCTGCACGCGCGCCGGCGCCTGGCTGTAATCGGTGGGTTCGGCGTAGGCGTAGCGCTCGCGGATATAGCCGTTGTCCTGCTGCTCGTAGTTCAGGCCGCCTTCGACGGTGAGCGCGGGGCTGGCCTGCCAGGTGAGCGTGCTGAGCAGGCCGGTCTGGCGCTCATCCCACACGCGGCGCTGGCGCGGCAGGTTGCCGGTGGGCAGGTCGCTGAAGGTCACGCGGCGGTCGTCTTCGTAGCGGTTGTAGTACAGCCGCGTGCCGAAGGTGAGCGCGCCGGACAGCTTCAGGTCGACGTGCGCGGCGATCTGACGCATGTCGCGGTCATCGCCATCGTTGCCGTTGCGCAGGTCGCTGCCACGGCGATGCGCGTGCAGTTCGTCAGCGGTCATGAAACCGGGTTCGTCGGCTTCGTGGTGGGAGGCGCGTGCGGTCAGGCCCACGCGCAGGCCGTCGTCCAGCGAGCCGTAGAACCATTTGCCGCCCAGCGAGTATTTCTTCGAGGTCTCGTGGTCGCGGTAGCCATCACTGGCCTGGGTGCCGACGAAGTAGTTCTGCGCGAAGCCGTTCGCTTCGCGCCCCACCGCCAGCTGCGCATCGCGGGTGTTGTAGCTGCCGTAGGCCAGCCGCGCATCGGTGTAGTTGCCACCCTGGCGCGTACCGAAGTTCACGTTGCCGCCGATGTTGTGCAGGCCGTAGCGCGGGTCGTTGGTCCCGCGTACCACTTCGATGTAGCTGATTTCCAGCGGGAACAGCATGTCGATGAAGCGCTGGTTGCCGCTGTTGACGTTGCTGGGGATGCCGTCGATGAGGGTCTTGATGGCGTTGAGGTAGCCCTCGCCGTTGAAGGCGCGGAAGCTGACCTTGCCCGACTCCGCACCCTGCCGCGTTTCGGTGAGCTGGATGCCGGGCATCTGCCCCAGCAGTTCCCAGCTGTGCGAGACGTTGCGGTCTTCGATCTGGTCCGCGCCCAGCACGTCCACCGAGGTCAGCACCTGGTGTGCGCTGAGCTGGCCTTCGCCGTGCTGGTGCACCTGCACCTTGCCGAGGGTGAGCGCGGCATCGGCGGACTGTGCGAAAGCTTCAGGGGCGAACGGGGCAGCCGCGAGGGCGGCCACCAGCGTGGAGGTCTTCATGGGGGTGGAAGGGTGCGGATGAAATGTAATCATATAACATTTCAAACGCCTGCCATGTAGAGTCGAGCCATGCTCGACTGCTTCTGGCAGACAGCAGTCG
>JAFAFD010000114.1 GCA_023423675.1 Pseudomonadota bacterium
CGACTGCTCTTCGCCGATTGCCTGGTACAGAAGCAGTCGAGCATGGCTCGACTCTACACATCGGCGCGCTTACGCGCTGATGCCGTATTCCTTCAGCTTCTTGCGCAGCGTGGCGCGGTGGATGCCCAGCATCGCCGCAGCGCGGCTCTGGTTGCCTTCGCAGTGGTTGAGCACTTCCACGAACAGCGGAATCTCCATCTCGCGCAGCACGATCTCGTAGACATCGTCCGCGTCGCAGCCATCGAGGTCACGCAGGTAGCGGCGCACGGACTGGGCGACGTGTTCACGCAGCGGTGGCCGGGCAGCGCCACGACTGTTGTCAGGACGAGAAAGGACAGCGTTCAAGGGGGTTCCCGATTCGGTGGCCCGTGCGCGCGGAGCGCGCGGCCGGACGAGGTGGTGGCGGCCAGTCTAGCGCGAGCGTGCCCGACCTGCCACGGCTGGACGCCTTCGTCCCGCTCAGAGGAACTCGAAGGTGAATGCGACCGTGGAGGCCGCAGGCTCCTGTACGCGGAAGGCGATGCGTGCGCTCTGCCCCGGTTCCAGCAGGGCCGCGCCCGGGTTCTCGCCCAGGTACTGCGCGGGCGGGAACACACCGGTGCCGATCACCCGGCCATCGGCATCGGCCAGTGACAGGCGCAGGTCGGGCCATGCCTGCGCCCAGCGCGCATCGTTGCGGATGCTGGCCTGGACCTGCAGCACACCGGCCTGCCCGGGCAGCGGGCGGATCTCGCGGCTGGTCATGGTCAATGCGGTCGGTTCGCGCCACGCCGGCAGGCTGCAGCGCAGGACACCGCACAGCGCTTTGACCCACGGGCGGTGGCCGGCATCGGCGGCCAATCGCGTTCTGTCGGCCAGCACGCTCTGCAGCACCAGCAGCAATGCCAGCACAGCTACCAGGGCCCAGTGCCAGCGCGGCGTCGGCAGGGCACGCGCGCGGGCGCCGAGAAAGCTGGGTGCTTCGCTGGCCGGTGCGGCTGACGCAGGCGCGTCGATGCGCGAGGACGTTTCGATGACAGTGTCATCGGACTGTCGCGTCTGCGGCGGTGGCGGTGTGTCCACCACCGGTTCGGCCGGCAGTTCCAACGGCGCCGTCTGATCGACGGTGGCATCCGTCGTGTCGTCAGCGGGTTCCTGCGCCTGCCCGGTGTCGGGCGGCGCGTCGGTTCCCGGCGCGGAACGCAGGAAGGTGGCAAGCGGACGACGCGGCGGGTTCGGCTCGGACATGCTCAGGGCGCGGGCTCGGATCCAGCGGTCATTCAACCACGATCAGGCGCGGCGTACGCCGGTGATGCGCATCCAGTCGCCGTCCTGGGTGGCCTGCAGGTCGTCGAACCATGCCGCGTAACGCTGCAGCAGCTCGCCTTCCTGGCCATGCAGGATGCCCGACAGAGCGATGCGGCCACCGGCAGCGACGCGCGCGGCCAGCAGTTCGGCCAGTGCATCGAGTGCCGAGGCAAGGATGTTGGCGACCACGATCGGGTAGGTGGCCACCGGCTCGTCCTGCGGCAGGTACACGTGCATGCGGGCCTGCTCGCCATTGCGCTCGGCGTTGTCGGCGGTGGCGATCAGCGCCTGCGGATCGTTGTCCACGCCGATGGCTTCGCCGGCACCCAGCTTCAGCGCCGCCAGGGCGAGGATGCCCGAGCCACAGCCGAAGTCGAGCACGCGCTGGCCCTGCAGCAGGCCATCGACGGCCAGCTGGACCAGCCAGCGCAGGCACAGCGCGGTGGTCGGGTGGGTGCCCGAGCCGAACGCCAGGCCCGGGTCGAGGCGCACCACGGCGGCGTCGGCGGCCTGCGCGGCCTCCGGCAGTTCATGGTTCCACGGCACGATCCAGGTGCGGCTGCCGAAATCCATCGGCTGGAACTGGTCCAGCCAGGCGCGTTCCCAGTCTTCGTCCTCGACCGCGCGGAAGCTGCCGCCGGTCCAGTCCAGCTCCGGGTCGAAGGCTTCCAGCGCGGCCAGCAGCAACAGCGCGTTGCTGTCGGCCGGGAACAGCGCGCTCAGCACCAGGGTGTCCCACAGCGGGGTTTCGCCCACGCCCGGCTCGAGGATGGCCTGCTCGTTGCTGGTGTCGGCCTCGGCATCGAGCAGGGTGACCGCCAGCGCGCCCACGTCCTCCAGCGCGTTCTCATAGCGGGGCTGGGTGGCTTCGGTGCAGCGCAGGGTCAGTTCCAGGAACGGCATGGCGGTGGGGGCAATCGCGGGAAAGGGGGCCATGCTAGACCATCCGGGCGTCTCCGTATCCCCTGAGATGCTGGCCGGAGCTGAACGAGGCTGATTCAGACAGGCCTCCCGGGCCTTGCTAAACTTGGCGCTTTCCTGCCCGACGTGCCGTAACCGACCGCCGATGGCTCTCGCCCCGACCCTGAAAACCTGGTTGCTCGTGCTGCCGGCCGTGGCCGTGCTGGGCGTGGCCGGTTATCGGGCCAGCGGCCATGGCCATGCGGCGCAGGTGGACGTGGGCGCGCCGATGGCAGTGTCCGCCGCCAGCGTGCAGGACGCGCTGGAACCGGTGATGCCTGAAGCGCTGGCCCGCCGCCTGGCCGGCTTCGAGCGCAGCAGCGCGTTGCCTTCGGGCCTGCCGCTGGACATCCGCGCCGACATCGAAGGCGAGACCGATCTGTTCGCCTACGCGCAGCGCCTGAAGGCGCAGGCCGAGCAGGGCAATCATGAAGCGCGCTGGATGCTCAGCCGGGTCTACGACTACTGCGCACAGTACGCGGTCGATCCCGGTGGCTACCGCCTGGACAACAACGTGCTGGCCGGCCTCGGCCTGAGCGCGGCGCCGGCGATGGTGCAGGCGCGCGAGCGCGTGGCGCAGCGCTGCGGTGGCTTCGTGCCGGGCGACAAGCTGGGCCCGGCGCTGGTGTTCAACGAACGCCGGCGTGCGGCCCTGCAGGGCAACCTGGCCGCCGAAGCCGCGCTGTTCGCCGAGGGCGAGCCGCTGCACAGCAATGACCAGTACCGCCGCGACCTGGTGGAGCGCGTGCGTACCTCGCGCGACCCGGAGGCCTACATGGCCCTGGCGCCGGGCATGGGCGTGCGCGCTGCCGGCGACAAGGCGCTGGCCAACATGGTGGCCGGCGAGCAGCTCAGTGAGATGGCGTGGCGGGTAGCTGCCTGCCAGCTCGGTCTACCGTGTGGGGCCGACAGTGTGCTGATGAACAGTTACTGCGCGAACGGAGGGATCTGTTCGCAGGATGGGACGCAGGATTTCCAGGATTTCGTGTATGACGCTGCTGTATCGCGGCAAGGTGCGGGGAAGATGAACGAATGGATCAAGCAATTGATTGGAAAGAGGAACGGGCAATGAATTACCGTCGATTCCTGCACGGGGCCAAGTTCTGGTTCTGGGTGGCGTTGTTTGTCGCTTACTCGGCCGGCGCGGTTGGCCTGCTGATGATCGACACCTACGAGGATCGCTACCGGCACCTTTCCAAGGTTGAACTGACCTCGGTGAAGGCGCAGGAAGACGTGCGCCGCGCCGGTGCCAGCCAGGTGGCCGCGGTATACCGCGCGCAGAGCGGCGCGCCGTTTGCATCGCTGCCGGCCGGCAGCACCTTCCAGGTGGTCTGGCCCGATGGCTCCACCGAAACCATGGTGATCGTCGACCCGACCTCGCCCAACGGCGTGCGCCCGGTACCGGGCAGCCAGATTCCCGCCGAACACCGGTAAGCACGTCGGCGGCAGACACCCCGGTGGGCAGTGATCGA
>JAFAFD010000136.1 GCA_023423675.1 Pseudomonadota bacterium
CCGGGGGTGTAAGTCACCCCCACACCGACGTGGGGTCGTATCCCCGCTGGGGCTCCGACCCCATGCCGCAGGACATCCTTTGTCCTGCGCAGACATGGAAGCGTTTCCATCCTGTCCTCCACGGCGAGGCAACGGGAAGCGGGGCTATACTTACGTTTTTCCCGCACCCGCCACAGGAAATACATGAGCATCGAACAGCTGGCTGAAACCGCCCAGGCCATGGTCGCCCCGGGCAAGGGCATCATCGCGATCGACGAATCCACCGCTACCATCGCCAAGCGTTTCGCCGGCGTCGGTATCGAGAACACCGAGGAGAACCGTCGTGCCTACCGCGAGCTGCTGCTGACCACGCCGAAGCTCAACGAGCACATTTCCGGCGCCATCCTGTACGACGAAACCATCCGCCAGTCGACCAAGGACGGCGTGCCGTTCGCCAAGTACATGGCCGACCACGGCATGATTCCGGGCATCAAGGTGGACAAGGGTGCACACCCGCTGGCCGGCTGCCCGGGCGAGCTGGTCACCGAAGGCCTCGACGGCCTGCGTGAGCGCCTGCAGGAGTACTACAAGCTGGGTGCGCGCTTCGCCAAGTGGCGTGCGGTCATCAGCATCGGCGACAACACCCCGTCGGGCACCTGCATCGAGTCCAACGCCCACGCGCTGGCCCGCTATGCCGCCCTGTGCCAGGAATGCGGCCTGGTGCCGATGGTCGAGCCGGAAGTGATCATGGACGGCGACCACGACATCGAGACCTGCTACGAAGTCACCGAAGCCACCCTGCGTTCGCTGTTCGACGCGCTGTACCAGCAGAACGTGCTGCTGGAAGGCACCATCCTGAAGGCCTCGATGGTCATCTCCGGCAAGGGCTGCGATGAGCAGGCCGACGCCGAGGAAGTGGCCGAATCGACCGTGATGTGCCTGAAGAGCACCGTGCCGGCGATCCTGCCGGGCGTGGTGTTCCTGTCCGGCGGCCAGACCGACGAGCAGTCGACCGAGCACCTGAACGCGATGAACCAGCTGGGCAACCTGCCGTGGCCGCTGAGCTTCTCCTACGGCCGCGCCATGCAGCAGGCCGCGCTGAAGCTGTGGGCCAAGGACATGAAGGGCAACTACGCCGCTGCCCAGAAGACCGTGTACGAGCGCGCCAAGGACAACGGCCTGGCCGCGCTGGGCAAGTGGAACGGCTGAGCCGCCCGCTTCCCCGCATGAGGTAACACCGCAGACGCCGGCATCATGCCGGCGTCTGCTTTTGTGGGTATCGTTGCTGCTCCCCCGCGCAGGGCCTGTGCGCGCGGGATGTCCGCCAGGGCCAGGGAGAGGTTCAATGCGTACCACCGCGATCGCGCTGGCCATCGCCACGGTGCTGTCCGTGGCAGGCTGCAACCGTATCGGCCCGGCCGAGCCGGCGGGCAGGGTGCCCGTGCTGCAGTTCGACAGGCCGGTGTCCGGCGAGATCACGTCGCGCAGCGGCATGAACTTCAACAACGGCAGCCGCCATCAGCTGTACCAGATCACCGTGCAGGACAAGCAGCGCGTCGGCATCACGCTGACCGGCACCGTCCGCGGTGCGATGACCGTCTTCCACGACGGCAAGGTGGTGGCCCGCAGCCGCACCCACTACGAGGGCAGTGACGTTGCCGTCGCGTTCCGTGCCGAGGGCGGCGGCAGCTACCAGGTGGCGGTGAACGCCAATGCGCCGGAGACCTACGGTCCGTTCCGGCTGCGCGCGGAAGTGCTGAAGCCCCATGACGGCTCGCCGATCATCAACGCGGGCCATGTGTCCGACCTGCTGCTGGAGTCGTCGCAGGCGTACACGCTGCAGGTGGACACGGCCGGCCTCTACACCATCGACCTGCGTTCGGACGTGTTCGACACCCTGCTGGCGCTGGAGGGCGAGGGCCGGGATGCCGAGAACGACGATGGCGGCGAAGGCAGCGATTCGCGCCTCAGCCTGCTGCTGCAGCCGGGCCGCTACACGCTCAACGTCAGCAGCCTGGATGAGGAGGAGAACGGCGCGTTCACCCTGGATGTCCAGCGCAGCAACGCGCCGGCCGCGATGGTCGAGCAGGACGGCACGACACTTCCAGCGTCGGGCAGCGTGTTCACCACGCTTGATGGCGAAGGCCGCCGGCGTTTCCTGCTGCGCCTGGACGCGCCGAAGCAGGTGCAGCTGGATGCGCTGTCCAGCCAGGTCGACACCGTGCTGCACCTGGTCGGCGGCGATATCGACATCGAGGACGATGACGGCGGCAACGGCACCGACGCGCGCGTGCAGGAGACCTTGCCGGCCGGCCACTACACGGTGGACGTGTCCAGCGTGGAGGGCGATTCCGGCCTGGTGGAGCTGCGCATCCAGTAGATCCACGCCATGCGTGGATGGCCTTTCATCCAACTGCGCTGCCGCACCTCAATGCGCGGCGACGTACCCGGCATCACCCAGCGGCGGCAGCGGCAGGATGCGTTCGGCCTCTACCGCCTGGCCGGCCGCACTCAGCGCCTGCTGGTAGGCCTTCGCCGTGGCGGTATTGAACGCCACCAGCACGATGCGCATCGGCTGCGCATGGCTGCGCTGCCACGCCAGCGTCTCGGTCACCGCCACCTGTGCGGCCTGGTACAGGGGGTAGCCGTAGACGCCGCAGCTGATGGCCGGGAACGCGATCGACTGCACGCCCAGCGATTCGGCCAGCTGCAGCGATTTCCAGTAGCAGTTGGCCAGCAGGGCGGGTTCGTCGCGTTGGCCGTCATGCCAGACCGGGCCGACCGTATGCAGCACGTGCCGCGCGGGCAATGCATAGGCGTCGGTGGCACGCACTTCACCGGTCGGGCAGCGCACACCCGGGCGCAGTTCCGGCAGGCGCTCGCACTCGGCCAGCAAACCTGGGCCGGCCGCGCGGTGGATGGCACCGTCCACACCGCCCCCGCCGAGCAGGGTTTCGTTGGCCGCGTTGACGATCGCATCCACCGCCAGGGTCGTGATGTCGCCCTGCCACACTTCGATCTTCATGCGTCCGTCTCCTGCCTGTTGTTGTTGCGCGCCGTGCCCGCGCTGGCTGCACCCACCGTAGTGGAGAGGGCATCCATGCTGCGTCATGACCGTCTCACGCGCTGCGATTACGGCCTTCACGCACGATGTGGGCAACCACCTTCACGCAGGCTGAAGCGGTAGCGCCGGGCCACGCCCGGCGGAAAACGAAAACGCCGGGCATTGCCCGGCGCTACCGTGGTTTGACGACCCAGTGCCGCTTACGGCAGGCCGGCCAGCCAGTCGTCGTCGGAACCTTCGTTCACATCGGCGAACAGCGGCGTGGAGAAATAGCGTTCACCGGTGTCCGGCAGCATCGCCAGGATCACCGCGCCCGGTTCGGCGCGGGCGGCCACGTCCAGCGCGCTGGCGAGCGTCGCGCCGGCGGAGATGCCGACGAAGAGGCCTTCCTCCGCCGCCAGGCGGCGCGCGGTGGCGATGGCGCGGTCGTCCTCGACGGTGAGCAGTTCATCGACCACGTCGCGGTTGAGCACGTCCGGCACGAAATCCGGGGTCCAGCCCTGGATCTTGTGCGGCTTCCAGTCATCGCCCTTCAGCAGGGCGGCGCCGGCCGGTTCGGTTGCCACGATGCGGGTCTGCGGGCGGGCGACCTTCAGCACTTCGCCGACGCCGGTGAGGGTGCCGCCGGTACCCCAGCCGCTGACAAAGTAGTCAAGCCGCTTGCCGGCGAAGTCACGCAGGATCTCCGCCGCCGTGGTGTTGCGGTGGTAGGCGGGGTTGGCGGGGTTGGCAAACTGGCTGGCGAGGAACCAGCCGTGCTCTTCGGCCAGCTCGCGCGCCCTGCGCACCATGCCGCTGCCACGTTCGGCGGCCGGGGGCAGGATCACCTTGGCGCCATAGGCGCGCATCAGCTTGCGGCGCTCCACCGAGAAGGTCTCGACCATGGTGGCCACGAATTTGTAGCCGCGCGCGGCGGCGACCATCGCCAGGGCCACGCCGGTGTTGCCCGAAGTGGCCTCCACGATCGTGTCGCCGGGCTTGAGCAGGCCGCGTTCTTCGGCGTCGAGGATGATGGCCAGCGCCAGGCGGTCCTTCACCGAGCCGCCCGGGTTGAACGACTCGACCTTGGCGTACACGGTGACGCCCTGCGGAGCCAGGCGCTGCAGTTTGACGATGGGGGTGTTGCCGATGGTGTCGAGAATGGAGTCGTACAGGGCCATGGAAGCGCTCCGGAAGCGGGCCGCGCCGGGGGCCGGCGGGCGGAAGGGGGAGGCTGGCCGTTCAGGCCAGCGGCTGCCGGCTGACCGTAGCGCCGGCTTATGACGCCCGGAAATGACCAGATACCTTTCTTAAACAACGTTTGGTTATAAGCTGGTGATGGCAATAGACCCTAGAGTGGACCTCCGCCCCCCCGCGCCGCCGCCCGCCATGACGCTTACCCAGCTGCGCTACCTGGTCGCCATCGCCGACGCCGAGATGAACATCACGCTCGCGGCCTCGCGCGTGCACGCCACCCAGCCTGGCCTGTCCAAGCAGCTCAAGCAGCTGGAGGACGAGCTGGGCTTCCTGCTGTTCGTGCGCAAGGGGCGCAGCCTGGAATCGGTCACCCCGGCCGGTACCGAAGTGATCTCCCGCGCCCGTGCGGTGCTGGCCGAGGCCAACAACATCCGCACCTATGCCGCCAACCAGCGGCGCGAAAGCCAGGGCCAGCTGATCCTGACCACCACCCACACCCAGGCGCGCTTCGTGCTGCCGCCGGCGGTGGCGGCGATCAAGCAGGCCTACCCGCAGGTGAGCGTGCACCTGCAGCAGGCCGGTGAGGCCGATGCGCTGGACCGCCTGAACCAGGGTGATGCCGATATCGCGATCATCAGCACGGCCGGTGGCGAACCGACCGATGGCATCGCCGTGCCGCTGTTCCGCTGGCGGCGGCTGGTGGTGGTGCCCAAGGGCCACCCGCTGGACCGTGCCGGCCGCGCGCCGGACCTGGCCGCGCTGTCCCGCCAGCCGCTGATCAGCTACGAATCCTCCACCCGCCCCAATTCCTCGCTGCAGCGCGCCTTCGCGGCCAACGGGCTGGTGCCGGACCTGGCGCTGACCGCGCTGGATGCGGACCTGATCAAGACCTATGTGCGCACCGGCCTCGGCGTCGGCCTGCTGGCCGAGATGGCCGTGAGTGCCAATGACGAAGACCTGCGCGCGTGGCCGGCGCCGGAGCCGATCACCGAGTGCATCGCGTGGGCGGTGCTGCCGCGCGACCGGGTGCTGCGTGATTACGCGCTGGAGCTGGTGCATGTGCTGGCACCGCAGATTGATCCGCGCGACCTGCGGCGGGTGCTGGATGGCAACCAGGCGGCAGCGTGGCCGGTGCCGCCGACGTGGGAGTCGCTGACCCAGACCATCACGGTCTGAGGGCGGGGTTTTCGGCAGGGCTTGCAGCCCTGCACCTGCTTCGAGCCAAGACAACGGCAACGTCAAAATCCAGAGCGGCATTCCGTGGGATGGCGGGGCACTGTGGGTGTGCGGGGACGCCGTAAACCCATCCATGGGGGCTTGGTCGCCGCATCCATGCGGCTCACACCCCGCACGCCCACAGCGCCCCGCCTTCGACAGTTGGCCGGTGGCCCCGGGATTCGACCTTGTGATGTGCTCCGCTCTTGGTGGCTGCCGACCGTGGGTCGACACCACGCGGGAATGAATTTCCTGTAGAGCCGAGCCTATGCTCGGCTTTCTTGCATCGGGGCGAACGGCCAAAGGTAGCCGAGCGTAGGCTCGGCTCTACAGGAGCAAGCGAGCGAGCGCAGCGAAGCGACCCGCTTTTGCTTTTCTTTTTCTTTTCCGTGGCTGGACGCGCACGGAAATTGTCCGTGGCCGGGCGGGGTGGGTACGCGGGGGTGTCTGCGGCATGGATGCCGCGGACAAGCCTTATCTGATCGGAATCTGGCAGCGTAGGTGTCGAGAGCCGGCGTGGGCCGCCGTATGAGCCTGGATCTGGACGATCGCCATGGAGCTTGGCGCCCACGCCGGAATCTCCCTTGATCCGCCCGAACAGTTGCTGGAGCAGACACTCGCAGTGATAAGACTGGGCAAGCGGGGGAGCTCTCGACCCTTCCAGACTATA
>JAFAFD010000184.1 GCA_023423675.1 Pseudomonadota bacterium
GGGGGGGGGGGGGGGGGGGGGGGGGCGGCCCCCGGGGCCCCCCCCCCGCAGGGGGGCTCAGGCCACGCGGATGGTCTGGCCGTAGGTGTCGAGCAGGCGCGAGTACACCTCCTCGCCGATCCGCTGGAAGTCCTGGTCGTCGGTCTGACCTTCCACTGCCAGCTGCAGCAGGCCCTCCAGCAGGGCGTGGTCGGTATCGGTACGGGAATCGCTGGGGTGCATGGCGGGCCTCCAAAGGCATGACACAGGGGCAACAATCGCAAGGGGCGTGCCAATCGGGCCGTATCCCTCCAGAGGGGATAGCGGCCGCCATCGCTGCAGCTTGAGGGTCGGGATCTGACGCAGATCGTCCAGACCTGCCCCTGTTCAGGCTTCACACGGTCATGGCGCCCGGCTGCGCACCATGCGCGCAGTCGTCGCAGGAGACAGTCCATGGCTTCGGTCACGCCCCCCGGTCTGGCCTATGAGGTCGAGCACGACCAGGCCAACCACCGTTTCATCGCCCATGTGCGTGGACAGCGGGCGCTGCTGGACTATCAGATCAAGCGGCGGCGAATGGTCATCACCCATACCGAGGTGCCCGAGCCGATCGCCGGCCGCGGCATCGCCGGCGAGCTGACCCGCGTTGCGCTGCGTTTCGCCCGCGAACACAAGTACAAGGTGGTGCCGGCCTGCGCCTATGCCGAGGCGTTCCTGCAGCGCCACGAGGAGTTTCACGACCTGCTGGTAGGCTGAATGCAGCGGGCCACGCTTCAGCTATCACAGGCGATGATGTACGAACATGAACAGGGGATCCCGATGAAGACTGGAAACCACCGGCTGCTGCGCGTGAGCGCGCTGGTCGGCGCAATGGGCGTGCTGCTGCTGGCCGGTTGCCAGCGTGGTGAAGAGGCGGCTCCGGCCCCCGACGCGGCACCGGCGGCAGAAGCTGCCGCGACCGGGCCGACGCCGACCACCGAAGCGCCGCTGGACCTGCGCGACGTGGTGGAGAACAACGAGCGCGAAGTGGTCGGCATCAGCTACCCGGCCGGCATTGATCGCTACCCCGGCCTGGCGCGCGCGCTGCAGGAGTACGCCACGTCCGCCCGCGGCGACCTGCAGCAGGCGCTGGACGGGCTGGGCAACGACAAGCCGACCGTGCCGTACGAGCTGTCGCTGAGCTTTGAGAAGGTGCTGGAAACCCCGCAGCTGGTGGTGGTCAGTGCCGATGGCAGCCGTTACACCGGTGGCGCCCACGGCGAGCCGCTGGTGGCGCGTTTCGTGTGGCTGCCGCAGCAGCAGCAGATGCTCAGCGCCAGCACGCTGGTGGCCGATGACAAGGGCTGGAAGGCCATCAGTGATTTCGTCGCCGACCAGTTGCGCGAGCGCGTGGCCACCCGCCTCAGCAGCGAGGACATGCAGCCGGCCGACCTGCAGGAATCGCTGCGCAATGCCTCGCGGATGATTGCGGAGGGTACCGGCCCGCAGGCCGAGAACTTCAGCCAGTTCCAGCCGCTGACCGACGACAAGGGCCAGATCACGGCGCTGCGTTTCGTGTTCCCGCCCTACCAGGTGGGCCCGTATTCGGACGGCACGCAGACGGCCGATGTGCCGGCCGCGGTGCTGCTGCCGCACGTGGCCAAGGATTACGTGGCGCTGTTCGCACGCGGGTAACCGCAGACGGAGGATGCGTGGACACAGGGTTGCAGGAGCGGGTTGCCGGCCTGCTCCAGGAAGCCGGGGTCCGCATCGGCGGCACCCAGCCGCAGGACATCCAGGTGCATGACCCGCGCTACTTCGCGCGGGTCATCGCCCAGGGTTCGCTCGGGCTGGGCGAAAGCTACATGGACGGTTGGTGGGATGCCAACGTCCTGGATGAGTTCCTGGTCCACCTGATGATGGCGCATGTGGATGATCGCGTGCATGGCTGGCGCGAACTGGCCGATGCGCTGAAGGCGCGGCTGTTCAACCTGCAGGCCGGGCAGGGCAGCTATGAAGTCGGCCGCCGCCATTACGACCTCGGCAACGACCTGTACCAGGCCATGCTGGGCCAGCGCCTGGTCTACAGCTGCGGCTACTGGCGCAACGCCGCCGACCTGGATGCCGCGCAGGAGGCCAAGCTCGACCTGGTCTGCCGCAAGCTGGGCTTGCGCCCGGGCCAGCGCGTGCTGGACATTGGCTGTGGCTGGGGCGAGGCACTGAAGTATGCCGCCGAGCGTCATGGCGTCAGCGGCGTCGGCGTGACCATCTCGCAGGAGCAGGCGGCCTACGCGCGCGAGCTGTGCGCCGGCCTGCCCATCGAGATCCGCCTGCAGGATTACCGCGAACTGGACGAGCCGTTCGACGCGGTGTTTTCCATCGGCATGTTCGAGCATGTGGGCGACAAGAACTACGACCGCTTCTTCGAGGTGGCGCGGCGCTGCCTGTCACCGCGCGGGCTGCTGCTGCTGCACAGCATCGGCAGCAATGTGTCCCGCCACCGCACTGATCCGTGGATCGCGCGCTACATCTTTCCCAATTCGATGCTGCCCTCGGCCGCGCAGATCACCCGCGCCTTCGAAGGGCGCTTCGTGCTGGAGGACTGGCACAACTTCGGCACCGACTACGACCTGACGCTGCAGGCGTGGCGGCGCAACGTGGAGGCGGCGTGGCCGCAGCTGGATGCGCGCTACGACGAGCATTTCCGCCGCATGTGGCGGTTCTACCTGGCCGGATCGATGGCCACGTTCCGCTGCCGGCATGCGCAGCTGTGGCAGCTGGTGCTGTCGCCGGAGGGTGTGTGCGGCGGGTATGTGGCGCCGCGTTGATCGGAACAAGCATCCACGCCATGCGTGGATGGCTCCAACAAAAAAACCGCCCGGTTTCCCGGGCGGTTTTCATTTCACGCTACCGCGCGGGCGATCAGTTGCCGGCGCCGGTCAGGCCACGCTTTTCCAGCAGCGGTTCGATCTGCGGCTCGTGGCCGGCGAAATCGCGGAACAGCTGCATGGCATCCACGCTGCCGCCCTTGGACAGCAGGGTCGCGCGGAAGTGGTCGCCGTTCTTGCGGCTCAGGCCACCGTTGTCCTTGAACCACTTCTGGGTGTTGGCGTCCAGCACTTCCGACCAGATGTAGGCGTAGTAGCCGGCCGAGTAGCCGCCCATGATGTGGCTGAAGTACGGGGTACGGTAGCGCGGCGGAACCGGCGCGTAGTAGATCCCGTCCTTCTCCAGCGCGGCGCGCTCGAAGGCCATCACGTCCTTGGCCGCCGGCACCTTGTCGGCTGCCAGCTGGTGCCAGTTCTGGTCCAGCATCGCTGCACCCAGGTATTCGGTGGTGGCGAAGCCCTGGTTGAACTTGGCCGCGGCCAGCACCTTGTCCAGCAGCGCCTGCGGCATCGCCGAGCCGTTCTGGTAGTGCTTGGCGTAGTTCTTCAGGATGGCCGGGTTGTCGGCCCACATCTCGTTGACCTGCGAGGGGAACTCGACGAAGTCGCGCGGCACGGCGGTGCCCGAGAAGTACGGGTACTTCACGTTGGAGAACATGCCGTGCAGGGCGTGGCCGAATTCGTGGAAGGTGGTGCTCACCTCATCCCAGGTCAGCAGGGTCGGCTGGCCGGCCGGCGGCTTGGGGATGTTCAGGTGGTTGGCGACCACCGGCTTGAAGCCGGTCAGCTTGGACTGCGAGACGTAGGAGTTCATCCAGGCGCCACCGCGCTTGGACGCACGCGCGTACGGGTCGAAGATGAAGATCGCCAGCTGGCTGCCGTCGGCATCGAACACGTCATAGACGGTGACGTCGTCGTGGTACACCGGCAGGTCGGTGCGCTGCTTGAAGGTCAGGCCGAATTCTTGGTTGGCGGCGAAGAACACGCCGTTCTCCAGCACGTTCTTCATCTCGAAGTACGGCTTGAGCTAGGATTCGTCGAAGTTGTACTTGGCCTGGCGCACCTTCTCGCTGTAGAACGCCCAGTCCCACGGCTCCAGCGCGAAGGTCTTCTTGCCGGCGGCCTTCTGTTCCTTGTCGATCATCGCCTGCAGGTCGGCGGCTTCGCGCTTGGCGTTGGCCACGGCGGCCGGGGCCAGCTTGCCCAGCATCGCGTTGACGGCTTCGGGGTTCTTCGCGGTCTGGTTGGTCAGGTTGTACGCGGCGAAGTTCGGGAAGCCCATCAGCTTCGCCTTGTCGGCGCGCAGCTGCATGATGCGCGAGACCAGGGCGGTGTTGTCGAACTCACCACCGCGGCTGCCACGGGTGATCGAGGCTTCGTAGATCTTCTGGCGCAGCGCGCGGTTGGCCAGGTTGGTCAGCGGCGGCTGGCCGGTGGTGTTGAGCAGGGTGATCACGTACTTGCCGTCCAGGCCGCGGGCCTTGGCGGCTTCGGCGGCAGCGGCGATCTGTTCCTGGGACAGGCCGTCGAGCTGCTTGACGTCGTCGACGGTGATCGCCGAGGCGTTCACTTCCGACTGCACGTTCTGGCTGAACTTGGTGCCCAGGTTGGCCAGCTCGGCGTTCATGGTCTTCAGCGTGGCCTTGTCGGCCTCGGACAGCTTGGCGCCGGAGCGCACGTAGTTGTCGTAGTACTTCTCGACCAGGCGCACGCCTTCGGCGTCCAGGCCCAGCTGGCTGCGGGTGTCATACAGCGCCTGGATGCGGGCGAACAGCTTGCCGTTAAGCGCGATCGCATCGCTGTGCGCGGCGAACTTCGCCGAGTAGTCGGCCTGCAGCTTCTTGCGCGCATCGTTGGTATCGGCGCCGACCAGGCTGAAGAACACGGTGGTCGCACGGTCCAGCACGTCACCGCTCTTTTCCAGGGCGATGATGGTGTTGTCGAAGGTCGGCTTGGCCTTGGTGTTGGCGATCGCCTCCACTTCCTTCAGCTGCTGCGCCATGCCGGCGTCGAAGGCCGGGGCGAAGTCGCTGTCCTTGATCTTGTCGAACTGCGGGAAGTGCAGCGGCAGCGGGCTGTCGGCGAAGAACGGGTTGGCCTGCTGGGCGTTGGCGGCAGCGGCCGGGGTGGCGGCGCTGGCCGAATAGGCGGGCAGGGCAAGGCCGAGGGTCATGGCCACGGCAAGGGCAAGGCGGGTGGTCAAGGCGGTACTCCGGTAAGACAGACAAGTGCCCGAGGTTAACCCGCCCGGCCCGCGCGCCACTTGTGTCAAAAGGCATGCCCGGCGGCGCAAACCGGCGCGGCCTGCGATTACCATGGGGCTCCCCCTCCGGACGGTACGCCATGCCCAACGCCTTCGACTTCGGTTTCGTGGACCTGGATGGCCAGCCGCAGGCATTGGCGCAATACCAGGGCCGGCCGCTGCTGCTGGTCAACGTCGCCAGCCGCTGCGGCTTCACCCCGCAGTACACCGGCCTGGAACAGCTGTGGCAGGACTACCGCGACCGCGGCCTGGTGGTGGTCGGCTTCCCCTGCAACCAGTTCGGTGCGCAGGAACCTGGCGATGCGGCGCAGATCCGCCAGTTCTGTTCGCTCGACTACCCGGTCAGCTTCCCGCTCTCGCAGAAGATCGAGGTCAATGGCGAGGGCGCCGACCCGCTGTGGCACTGGCTGTCGCACGAAAAGCGCGGCCTGCTGGGCATCGCCCGCATCAAATGGAACTTCAGCAAGTTCCTGCTCGATCGCCAGGGCCGGGTGGTGGCGCGCTATGCGCCGACCACCGCACCGGAACAGCTGCGCAGCGCGATCGAAGCGCTGCTCTGAACGAGGGTAGTGCCGGCCGCTGGCCGGCAT
>JAFAFD010000205.1 GCA_023423675.1 Pseudomonadota bacterium
TCGCTCATGTCGATGCGGATCATCGCGTCGGCACTGTCGAACAGGAATTCGGCCAGCGACTTGCACAGTTCGGTCTTGCCCACGCCGGTCGGGCCGAGGAACAGGAACGAGCCACCCGGACGGTTCGGATCGGACAGGCCAGCACGCGAACGACGCACCGCATCGGAGACGACCTTGATCGCCTCTTCCTGGCCGACCACGCGGTTGTGCAGCACGTCTTCCATGCGCAGCAGCTTGTCGCGCTCGCCTTCCAGCATCTTGTTGACCGGGATGCCGGTCCAGCGCGATACGACCTCGGCGATCTCCTCGTCGGTGACCTTGTCCTGCACCAGCTTGAAGTCGTTGGCATCCAGTTCCTGCGCAGCGGCCAACTGCTTTTCCAGCTGCGGCAGCAGGCCGTACTGGATTTCGCTCATGCGGGCGAAATCCTGGCGGCGCTGCGCGGCTTCCAGATCCAACTTCGCCTGCTCGACCTGTTCCTTGATCTTGGTCGCGCCCTGCAGCGCAGCCTTCTCCGACTTCCAGATTTCATTGAGGTCGGAGAACTCGCGCTCCAGGCCCTCGATCTCATTTTCAAGATCGGCCAGGCGCTGCCGCGAGGCATCGTCCTTTTCCTTCTTCAGCATCTCGCGCTGGATCTTCAGCTGGATCACCCGCCGTTCCAGGCGGTCCAGTTCCTCCGGCTTGGAGTCGATCTCCATGCGCAGGCGCGAGGCAGCCTCGTCCATCAGGTCGATGGCCTTGTCCGGCAGCTGGCGGTCGGTGATGTAGCGGTTGGACAGCGTGGCGGCGGCGACAATGGCCGGATCGGTGATTTCCACCCCGTGGTGCACCGCGTACTTTTCCTTCAGGCCACGCAGGATCGCGATGGTGTCCTCCACCGACGGCTCACCCACGAACACCTTCTGGAAGCGACGCTCCAGCGCGGCATCCTTTTCGATGTACTTGCGGTACTCGTCCAGCGTGGTGGCACCCACGCAGTGCAGCTCGCCACGTGCCAGCGCCGGCTTGAGCATGTTGCCCGCATCCATCGCGCCATCGGCCTTGCCCGCACCGACCATGGTGTGCAGCTCGTCGATGAACAGGATGATCTGCCCTTCGCTCTTGGCCAGGTCGTTGAGCACGCCCTTCAGGCGCTCCTCAAATTCACCGCGGAACTTGGCGCCGGCGATCAGTGCGCCCATGTCCAGCGACAGCACGCGCTTGCCGCGCAGGCCCTCGGGCACTTCGTCGTTGATGATGCGCTGGGCCAGGCCTTCGACGATGGCGGTCTTGCCGACGCCGGGTTCGCCGATCAGCACCGGGTTGTTCTTGGTGCGGCGCTGCAGGACCTGGATGGTGCGACGGATCTCTTCATCGCGGCCGATCACCGGGTCGAGCTTGCCGCTCTCGGCACGCGCGGTCAGGTCGATGGTGTACTTCTCAAGCGCCTGCCGCTGTTCTTCGGCGTTTTCCGACTGCACGTTCTCGCCGCCACGCAGCTTGTCGATGGCGGTCTGCAGGCGCGCCTTGTCGGCGCCGGCCGCGCGAAGCGCCATGCCCAGCGTGCCGCTGTCCTCCAGCGCAGCCAGCACGAACCACTCGCTGGCGATGAAGGCATCGCCGTTCTGCTGGGCCAGCTTGTCGGTGTGGTTGAGCAGGCGCCCGAGGTCATTGCCCATCGACACGCTGCCGGCCTGGCCGGACACCTTCGGCAGTGCATCCAGCGCCTCGGCGAGGCGCTCGCGCAGCACCGGCACGTTCACGCCAGCCTGGGCCAGCAACGGGCGCGTACTGCCGCCCTGCTGGTCCAGCAGCGCGCTGAACAGGTGAACCGGTTCGATGATGCTGTTGTCGCGGCCCACGGCCAGCGACTGCGCGTCGGCCAGCGCCTGCTGGAAACGCGAAGTAAGCTTGTCCATTCGCATGGCGAATCCTCATCGGTAATCAGTGCCGGCCGCGCCGGCGATGCAGGGAAGATGCGGTTGCCCCACCCGGTTTCAAGGGTGGCTGCGACTGGGCATCCGAGCCGTTCAAGCGGTATCCAGCATGACCGATGGGGTGTTGGCGGAGCGTTGATCTGGATCAGACGCCCCGGCGACCTGCCTGCGGCTACCGGGTGATGGCCCTTCGGATAGCGCGCAGCTGCTGCTTGACCAGCTTTTGCTGGTCCGCACTCAGCCGCAGCAGGGCCTTCTGCCCCACCGAGCGCGACTGCAGATCCGGATCGGCGAAGCGATAACGGCCACGCTCATCCCGTACCACCGCGATCGGCCGCGTCGGCTCCGGGGTTCCCAGCAGATGATCGATCACCGCCACCAGCCGGTCGTTGAAATAGCCCTGCGGCCGCCCCAGATCGACGTAGGCCTGCTGGATGAGTGGATAGAAGCGTTTGTACGCCGTGCCGGCCGCCGCCGGATCGAGCGCGGTGAATGCCTGCACATAGGGCGCATAGCGCGCCGCGTTGCCTGCGGCTATCTGCTCGCCGTTCTCGCCGGCTTCCACCTGCAGGCTGCCGGGCAGCGGCCGCGTGGCCAGCGCAGACGGTGGCACGCTGGTCTTGTCAAGATTGTCCACGTGGGTGACCAAGCGCTGGATCAGGTGGTCACGTAGCAACAGGGCCAGTCCAGTTTCGCCATTGAACAGGCCACTCAGCGCGGTCCATGCTGCGGTATCGCTGTCTTCCATCTTCGGCAGCGCCGGATCTGCTGCAGCGTCGGTGTCCAGTGGATGCTGGATGGCCGGTGTCGACGGCGCAGGTTCAGCGGTGGGCGCTGCAGGCGGCGCGGCCGTCGAAGGTGCGGCCGCCTGGGTGGGCACCTCCACGCGATCCGCCAAGTCCTGCCACTGATCGCGGAACAACCACGCGCCCGCACCGCCTACCACCACCACGCCCAGTACCCAGGGCCACACTGCCTTTCCACTCTTCTGCATGACGCAGTACCTCGCTTTTCACGTGCACGACCCGAGTATGACCCGCTTCACCGCAGGCGGTTCCTCCGCTGTTTGGCCTGCGTTGTGCTTGGCATGAACGCCATGCTCACGCCTGCTTTGCGTGCAACGCGCGAGGCTGCTGACAATTCTTCGCGGAGATCGACATGCACTACGCGCTGTATTACTGGACCGGCATCCAGGGCCGTGGCGAGTTCGTGCGGCTGGCACTGGAAGATGCCGGTGCCTCGTACGAGGACATGGCACGCATCCA
>JAFAFD010000281.1 GCA_023423675.1 Pseudomonadota bacterium
CCGCGACCCCCGAGACCTACACTCGACTCCTCGTCGGCAGCGTCAGATGTGTATACGACACAGCCGCGGAGGGGACCCCGCCCGATGGCCGACCTCCACGCTGGCGTTAACGCGAACCATGGCATGCTCGGCAGCCTGTCCACCCGGAACTCCCGCCATGCGCCTGCTCACCCGCGTCCTGCCCCTGCTGCTGATGGCCTCCCTGATCTCCGGCTGCGGTTACAACGCCATCCAGCAGAAGGATGAGGCGGTCAAGGCCAGTTGGTCCGAAGTGCTCAACCAGTACAAGCGCCGCGCCGACCTGGTGCCCAACCTCGTGCAGACCGTCAAAGGTTTCGCCAGCCAGGAAGAGCGCGTGCTGACCGAAGTCACCAACGCCCGCTCGCGTGTCGGCCAGATCAACGTCAACGCCGATGACCCGGCCTCGCTCAAGCAGTTCCAGCAGGCGCAGGGCGAACTGGGCAGCGCGCTGTCGCGCCTGCTGGTGGTCACCGAGAACTACCCCACGCTGAAGTCCGATGCCAACTTCCGCGACCTGCAGGCACAGCTGGAAGGTACCGAGAACCGCATCACCGTCGCCCGCGGCCGCTACATCCAGCAGGTGCAGGACTACAACACCTACATCCGCTCGTTCCCGCAGCTGGTGACCGCGAAGCTCTTCGGCTACCAGCCCAAGCCCAACTTCAGCGTCGAGAACGAAGCGCAGATCTCCAACGCGCCGGTGGTCGACTTCGGCACCACGCCGCAGCAGCAGCCGGCACCGCAGCCGGCGCACTGACCGATGCGCCTGGCCACCGCGCTGCTGCTGGCGTTCCTGCTGTGGCTGCCGCTGGCGTCGCAGGCGCAGTCGCTCGCGCCGATTCCGGCGCTGGATTCGCCGGTGGTCGATACCACCGGCACCCTCGATGCCGCGCAGAAGCAGGCGCTGGTGCAGCAGGCATTGGACCTGCAGCAGCGCAAGGGCAGCCAGCTGCAGGTGCTGGTGGTGCCCAGCACCCAGCCCGAGGACATCGCCCAGTACACGACCCGCGTCTTCGACCAGTGGCAGATCGGCCGCAAGGGTGTGGATGACGGCGTGCTGCTGGTGGTGGCCAAGGATGACCGGCGCGTGCGCATCGAGCCGGGCTACGGCCTCGAAGGCGCGATTCCCGATGCCATTGCCAACCGGGTCATCCAGGAATACCTGGTGCCGCGCTTCCGCAGCGGCGATTACGCCGGTGGCATCACCGACGCCACGGCCGTGCTGGTGAAGCTGGTCGATGGCGAGCCGTTGCCGGCGCCGGTCAGCGGCCAGCGCGGCCACGAACCGGGCGGTGGGGGCGATACCTGGATCCTGGCGCTGTTCATCGGCGTGTTCGCCGGCAGCATCCTGCGCGGGGTGTTCTCGCGGGTGCCACGCCCGCTGCGCGGCCTGCTCGGCGGCGGCGGCGCGGCGCTGGCCGCCTTCCTGTTCACCTCCACCCTGCTGGCCAGCGGCCTGGCCGGCATCGTCGGCCTGGTCGTGGCGATGCTGTCCGGCCACCCGGGGCGCTTTGCCGGCGGTGGCGGCTGGGGCGGCGGCAGCTGGGGTGGAGGCGGTGGCTTTGGCGGTGGTGGCGGTTTTGGTGGCGGCGGCGGTGGCTGGGGCGGTGGTGGTGGCCGCTCCGGCGGCGGCGGCGCCTCGGGAGGCTGGTGATGATCCGGCGCCTGCTCCGTCATGTGGTCGCGCCCTCGGTGCGGCGGGCCTTCCCGCCGGACACCCTGCAGGCCATCACCGAGGCCATTGCCGCCGGTGAGGCACGCCACGGCGGCCAGGTGATGTTCGCGGTGGAGGCGGACCTGCCGCTGCACGCGCTGTGGCGGGGCGTGACCCCGCGGCAGGCGGCCGAGCAGGCCTTCGCCCAGCTGCGCACCTGGGATACCCACCACAACAACGGCGTGCTGATCTACCTGCTGCTGGCCGACCACGCCATCGAGATCGTGGCCGACCGCGGCCTGCACGGCCGGGTCAGCGTGGCGCAATGGCAGCGGATCTGCACCCACCTGCGCGAGGGCCTGCGCGGGGCCAACCCGGTCGAGGCGCTGCGCAGCGCCATCGATGAAGTCTCCGCGCTGGTGGAAGGGCACTTTCCGGCCGCCACGCGGTCCGATGATGACGGCCTGCCCGACACCCCGCAGATCCTGGGTTGAGCCGTAAAATACCCGTACTCCCGCAAGGCAGCTTCCATGATCTATTTCCACGACATCGACCCCATCGCCCTTTCGCTGGGGCCGATCAAGGTGCACTGGTACGGCATCATGTACCTGCTCGGCTTCACCGCGGCCTGGCTGCTGGGCCGCAAGCGTATTGCCGAGGGCCGCCTGCCGGGCGTCGATGCCAACGGTTTCTCCGACCTGCTGTTCTACGCCATGCTCGGCGTGGTTCTGGGCGGCCGCATCGGCTTCATGCTGTTCTACGCGCTGGGCGATTTCCTGCACAACCCCCTGCTGCTGTTCAAGGTGTGGGATGGCGGCATGAGCTTCCACGGTGGCCTGCTGGGTGTGGTGGTGGCCTGCTGGTGGTGGTCGCGCCGCAGCCGCCTGCATCTTTTCGACACCGTGGATTTCATCGCCCCGCTGGTGCCGATCGGCCTGGCACTGGGCCGGGTCGGCAACTTCATCGGCGCAGAGTTGTGGGGCAAGTACACTGACGGCACCTGGGGCGTGGTGTTCCCGTCCGGCCTGCCGGCTCCGTTGAATCAGCTCGACCACGCCACCCTGCAGGCGCAGTTCGCCACCGGCGCGCTGAACCAATACGCCCGCCATCCTTCCCAGCTGTATGAAGCGGCTCTGGAAGGGCTGGTGATGTTCACCGTGCTGTGGCTGGTGTCTGCCAAGCCGCGCCATCGCTACGTGGTGTCAGGGCTGTTCGCGCTCATGTACGGCATCTTCCGCTTTGGCCTCGAGTTCGTGCGCATGCCCGACAACGGCATCTACATCGCCTTCGGCTGGCTGACCAAGGGCCAGATCCTGTGCGTGCCGCTCATCGCCTTCGGCCTGGTGCTGCTGGCCCTGTCGCGCCGCGCACCGGTGCTGCAGCCGCAGCCGATGGTGGCCGCGGAGGGCAAGGCATGAAGGCCTACCTCGACCTGCTCTCGCATGTGCTCGAGCACGGCACCGAGAAGAGCGACCGCACCGGCACCGGCACCCGCAGCGTGTTCGGCTGGCAGATGCGCTTCGACCTCAACGAAGGCTTCCCGCTGGTCACCACCAAGAAGCTGCACCTGCGCTCGATCATCCACGAGCTGCTGTGGTTCCTGAAGGGCGATACCAACATCGGCTACCTGAAGGATAACCAGGTACGCATCTGGGACGAGTGGGCCGACGAGAACGGCGACCTCGGCCCGGTCTACGGCAAGCAGTGGCGCAGCTGGGCCACCGCCGATGGCCGCGAGATCGACCAGATGCAGTGGTTGGTGGACGAGATCAAGCGCAACCCCGATTCGCGCCGGCTGGTGGTCAGCGCCTGGAACGTGGGCGAGCTTTCGCAGATGGCACTGATGCCGTGCCACAACCTGTTCCAGTTCTACGTGGTCGACGGCAAGCTCAGCTGCCAGCTGTACCAGCGCAGCGGCGACATCTTCCTCGGCGTGCCGTTCAACATCGCCAGCTACGCGCTGCTGACCCACATGGTGGCGCAGGCCACCGGTCTGGGCGTGGGCGACTTCGTGCATACGCTGGGCGATGCGCACCTGTATTCGAACCACTACGAGCAGGCCCGCGAGCAGCTGTCGCGTGAACCGCGCGCGCTACCGAAGCTGTGGTTGAACCCGGAGGTGACCGACCTGTTCGGCTTCCAGTTCGACGACATCCGCATTGATGGCTACGACCCGCACCCGGCGATCAAGGCGCCGGTGGCGGTATGAGTGCACTGAAGCTGTCGATGATCGTGGCGCTGGACCGCAACCGTGGCATCGGCCAGGGCAACGCCATGCCCTGGCACTTGCCGGACGACTTCAAGTACTTCAAGGCGCTCACCCTGGGCAAGCCGATCCTGATGGGGCGCAAGACCGCCGAATCGATCGGCCGCGTGCTGCCGGGGCGGACCAACCTGGTGCTGACCCGCAGCGGCCAGGTGCCGTTCGAGGGCATGCGCGCGGTGGCGTCGCTGGATGAAGCGAAGGCCATTGCCGAAGGCGAGGGCGCCAGCGAGCTGTGCATCATCGGCGGCGGCGAGATCTTCCGCCAGCTGCTGGACCAGGCCAGTGATCTGTACCTGACCTGGGTGGATGCCGAAGTATCGGCCGACACCCATTTCCCCGAGGTGGATCCGGGCGTCTGGCAGGAAACCAGCAGCGAGCCGCATCCGGCCGATGCGCGCCACGCGTACGCGTTCCGGTTCGTGCACTACGTGCGTCGCTGACCATGGGTAGAGTCGACCGTTGGTCGACTGCTCTTGTTCGGACCTCGCGAACCCCCGCGCTCCGCGCGATAGTCGGCTGGTAGAGTCGACCGTTGGTCGACTGCTCTTGTTCGGACCTCGCGAACCCCCCGCGCTCCGCGCGATAGTCGACTGACAGTCGACTCTACCCCTGTGCCCTCAGCTCTGCGGCGGTGCGCCGTTGTTGTTGCCGCCGCCACCACCGCCACCACCGCGACGGCGGCGGCGGCGCGGGCCACGGTTGCCCGGTGCGGCCGGCTGGCCGTTGCCGCCTTCCTTGGTCTGCACCGCAGGCGCACGCGGCTGCGGCGGGCGTGCCGGCGGGCGGGCATTGGCCACCGGTGCCGGCACATCACGGCCGGGTACCTGCACCACGCGCAGTTCATCGGTGTCGAGCTGGATGGCGGTGAGCTTGCCGCCCCACACCGCGCCGGTGTCGATGGCATGCACGCCCTGGGAGATGGTCAGGCCCAGCGCCGACCAGTGGCCACAGACCACCTTCAGGTCACGCTCGACCCGGCCCGGCACTTCGAACCAGGGGTACAGCCCCTGTTCCTGCGTGCCCGGCGTGCCCTTGTCCTCGATGCCGATGCGCCCACGCGGGGTGCAGTAGCGCATGCGGGTGAGCACGTTGATGATCGCGCGCGAGCGGTCGTAGCCGGACAGGTTCGGTGCCCAGCTCGGCTTGTCGCCGTACATGTTGCGGAACAGCTTGCGGTAGCCGGCGCCATGCAGCTGCACTTCCACCTCGGCGGCGTGCTTCTCGGCCATCTGCGTGGTCCACTTCGGCGCCAGGCCGGCGTGCACCATCATCCAGCCCAGCTCGCGGTCCACGTGCACCAGCTTCTGCAGGCGCAGCCAGTCCAGCAGCTCGTCGCGGTCCTCGGCCTGCACGATGCGCAGCAGGTCCGGGTTGACCTTGCGCTGCTCTTCCTCGGTGCGCGCACCCACGGCCAGCAGCGAAAGATCATGATTGCCCAGCACCACCACGCTGTGCTCGCGCAGCGAATGCACCAGGCGCAGGGTTTCCAGCGACTGTCCGCCGCGGTTCACCAGGTCGCCGCAGAACCACAGGGTGTCCTGCGCCGGGTCGAAGCGGATCTTTTCCAGCAGTCGCTGGGTAACGTCGTAGCAGCCCTGCAGGTCGCCGATCGCCCATACACTCATCGTCCGGCCTCCGTGTCAGTGCAGGGTACGCGGCACGGCCAGCACGAAAGGTGCGACCGGCGCGGCGAATTCGGTGCCGTCATCGGCAACCATGTCGTAGTGGCCCTGCATGGTCCCGTGGTCGGTCCCCAGCATGACACCCGAGGTGTAACGGAAGTCTTCACCCGGGCGCAGGCGCGGCTGCTCGCCGATCACGCCGTCGCCATCGACATGCTCGACGCGGCCGTTGGCATCGGTGATGCGCCAGTGGCGGGCGACCAGGCGCGCGGCAACGCGCCCCTGGTTGTGGATGCGGATCGTATAGGCGAACGCATAGCGGCCGTCTTCCGGCGCGGATTGGTCGTCGAGGAAGCGCGGAGCAACCTCGACAGTAATGGCGTAAACGTCAGCGTCTTCCATACCGGCAGTGTAATCAGGTGGCATTGGCCAAAGCGATGAATTCAGCCACATCCAGCTGTTCTGCACGGGCATCGGGGCGCACGCCGGCGGCCGCGAACTGCTCGGCCGTGACGACGTTGTTGAGCGCATTGCGCAGGGTCTTGCGGCGCTGCCCGAAGGCGGCCTTGACCACCTCGGCAAAGCGCTTGTGGTCGTTGATGTTGACGCTGGCCGGGTCACGCGGCACCAGCCGCACCACGGCCGAATCGACCTTCGGCGGTGGCCGGAACGCGCCGGGCGGCACCACGAACAGCGAGGTCACCTGACAGTAGGCCTGCAGCATCACGCTGAGGCGGCCATAGACCTTGCTGCCCGGGCCGGCAGCCATGCGGTCCACCACTTCCTTCTGCAGCATGAAGTGCATGTCGCGGACGACCGCGGCGTGCTCCAGCGCGTGGAACAGGATGGGCGAGGAGATGTTGTAGGGCAGGCTGCCGACCAGGCGGATCGGCTCGCCGGCGGCCAGCGCGGTGAAATCCACGCGCAGCACGTCGCCCTGGACGATGGTCAGATCGCCCAGCGGTTCGGCGGCGGCGGTGAGCGGCGCGATCAGGTCGCGGTCGAACTCGATCACCGTCAGCGTCGGGTGCACGCGCAGCAGGGGCAGGGTGATCGCGCCCTGGCCGGGGCCGATCTCGACCAGACGGTCACCGTCCTTGGGATTGACCGCCATCACGATCTTGTCGATGTAGTGGCGGTCGGCCAGGAAATGCTGGCCAAGCTGCTTCTTGGCCGGGGCGGTGAACACCGGGCCGGAGGGGGAATGCGGGGAATTCATGCGCTCAGTGTACGTTGCCGGGCCAGCCGCGCACACAGCGCCGTTGCGGCCTGCAGGCTGGAAGGATCGGCGATGCCACGTCCGGCCAGCTCCAGCGCGGTGCCGTGGTCGACGGCCACGCGCGGGTAGGGCAGGCCCAGGGTCAGGTTCACGGCCTGTTCGAAGCCGGAATACTTCAGTACCGGCAGGCCCTGGTCGTGGTACATGGCCAGCACGGTGTCGAAGCCGGCCAGCTTGGCCGGCAGGAAGGCGGTATCGGCCGGCAGCGGCCCGACCAGGTCCATGCCCTCCGCGCGCAGGCGCTGCAGCAGGGGGATGACCAGGTCCAGCTCCTCGCGGCCGAGGTGGCCGTCTTCGCCGGCATGCGGGTTCAGCCCGAGCACGGCAATGCGTGGCGCGGGCAGGCCGAACTCGCGGCGCAGCGCGGCATGCACGGTGCGCAGGGTGTGTTCCAGGCTGGGCGCGGTGATCGCATCGGCCACCTCGCGCAGGGGCAGGTGGGTGGTGGCCAGGGCCACGCGCACGATGTCGTTGGCCAGCATCATCACCACCTTCACCCCGGCCTGGTCGGCCAGCAGTTCGGTGGAGCCGCTGTAGGCGATGCCGCCCTGGTTGATCACCGCCTTGTGCACCGGGCCGGTGACCACGCCCTGCAGCTCGCCGGACAGGCAGGCCTGGCCGGCCGCCAGCAACGCGCCGATCACCGCGCCCGCATTGGCGGGATCGGTCTGGCCGAAATGGCTGGGGGTGGTGTTGCCGAGGGGGCGCAGGCGCAGGTCGCCGGGCAGGCGGGCCTCGGCATCCTCGGGCAGCAGCTGCAGGGGCAGCTTCAGCG
>JAFAFD010000293.1 GCA_023423675.1 Pseudomonadota bacterium
GGCTACAAGTCGCCCAACGACTACGCCCGGCAGCTAGAGGCTGCCGCCTGAACACAGCTTCATAGCGTCCGTTTTAAGGGGACCAGATCAGTGAGCCGCATGGATGCGGCGACCAAGCCCCCATGGATGGGTTCACGGCGTCCCCGCAAACCCACAGTGCCCCGCCATCCCACGGAATGCCGCTCTTGATCTTGAGGTTGCCGGCCAGCGGCCGGCACTACCGCAGGTGCAGGGCTGCAAGCCCTGCCGAACAAACCCCCTACTTCCGCGGCAGGTAGGTCACCAGTGATAGGTCGTGCCGGCTCTCCGGCACCAGCGCCACGTACTGCAGGTCCAGCAACCCGCGCGTGGGATGCATCAGCTTCTTCGCCCCCTCGTCGAAACGACGGACGTCATGCTCCGGCCACCACAGGCGGAACTGCTCGCTCTGCGCCGAAATGTCCTCGGCCAGCGCCAGGAACGGCGCCTTGTCCGGCGCCTGCGCCATCGCCGCCCGGAACCCGGCCAGCAGGCCGCGGCTCATTTCTTCCCAGTTGAGGATGCGTTCGCGGTAAGGCGCGTACAGGAACATCAGCCACAGCGTGTTGCGCTGGTTCGGCGGGAACTGGCTGTAATCCACGAACAGATCGGCGATGGCCGCGTTCCAGGCCAGGATGTCGAAGCGTGTGTTGCGTACGTAGGCCGGGATCGGCTGCATCGCCTCCACCAGCTGGCGCAGGCCGTCAGTCACGCTTTCGTCCGGCGATTCCAGCGGCACGCCGTAACCGGACAGCGCGAAGGCGTACGCGCGCTCGTCACCGCTCAGGCGCAGCACCGTAGCCAGGCGTTCGAGCACTTCGGGCGAGGCACGCACTTCGCGGCCCTGCTCGATCCAGGTGTACCAGCTGACACTGACCCCGATGGCCAGCGCCACTTCCTCGCGCTTCAGACCCGGGGTGCGCCGACGCCCGGCCGGCAGGCCAAGCGTGGCGGGGTCGACACGGGCGCGGCAGGCTTTCAGGAAGCCGCCCAGTTCCTTGCGTTCACTCTCGCTGCGCATCATCGCTACCGCCGCACTTGTTGTAGCGTCGAGCCATGCTCGACGCATCTGCCAGCCTGCGAAAAGCAGCCAAGCATGGCTTGGCTCTACAGAAAGCCGGATCAGCCGCCCTCGGCATTGCGCACGAGGGCGATGATATCCGCGCAGGCGCGTCGATCAGGCGTCGATGCGCTTGGAACCCACGGCCAGGCCGGCCTTCAGGCTGGCCTCGACGAACTCGTCCAGGTCGCCGTCGAGCACCTTCTGCGTGTCCGAACGCTCGATGCCGGTGCGCAGGTCCTTGATACGGCTCTGGTCGAGCACGTAGTTGCGGATCTGGCTGCCCCAGCCGATGTCGGACTTGGTGGCTTCCACCGCGTCCTTCTCGGCGTTGCGCTTCTGGATCTCCAGCTCGTACAGCTTGGCGGCAAGCATCTTCATCGCGTTGTCGCGGTTCTGGTGCTGGCTGCGGCCGGTCTGGCAGGCCACGACGATGTTGGTCGGGATGTGGGTGATACGCACCGCCGACTCGGTCTTGTTCACGTGCTGGCCACCGGCACCGGACGAGCGGTACACGTCGGTACGCAGGTCGGCCGGGTTGATGGTGATATCGATGTTGTCATCGATTTCCGGCGACACGAACACCGAGGTGAAGCTGGTGTGGCGGCGGTTGTCCGAGTCGAACGGCGACTTGCGCACCAGGCGGTGCACGCCGGTCTCGGTCTTCAGCCAGCCATAGGCGTAATCGCCTTCCACGCGCAGCGTCGCCGACTTGATGCCGGCCACGTCGCCGCCGGACACTTCCATCAGCTCGGTCTTCCAGCCGCGCGATTCGCACCAGCGCAGGTACATGCGCAGCAGGATTTCCGCCCAGTCCTGGGCTTCGGTACCACCGGCACCGGCCTGGATGTCGACGAACGCCGCAGCATTGTCCATTTCGCCGGAGAACATGCGCTGGAACTCCAGCTTCTCGACGTGCGCCTGGTGCTTGTCCAGATCGGCGACCACGGCCAGGGCGGTATCTTCGTCCTGTTCGGATTCGGCCAGTTCCAGCAGCTCGGTCGCGTCGGTCAGGCCGTCCAGCACCGCGGCGATGCCGCCCACGGTCTTCTCCAGGCTGGAGCGTTCACGGCCCAGGTTCTGCGCGTATTCGGCGTTGTTCCAGACGTCGGGGCTTTCCAGCTCCCGCGTTACTTCTTCGAGACGCTCTTTCTTGGCGTCGTAGTCAAAGATACCCCCTGAGCGACACCACACGATCGGTCAGATCGGCGATGCGCTGGCGGACAGGATTCAGTTCGATCATGTCGGCGGTTATGCACTAAATAGATGACTGCCAATGATACCGCAGGCCGGGGTTCCCGGCATGAGGGGGCGGCGGCGGGTAGAGTCGACTGCCAGTCGACTGCTCTCCGTTCAGGTTGTGGAAAAGCCCGCGCTGCGCGCGATAGTCGACTCACAGTCGACTCTACCCGTCGATGCTACCCGCCGGCCCCACTCGCCCCGGCCAGCGCCTGCCGCAGCAGCGGCAACTGCCGCCGGCTGCACGGCACCTTCGCCCCGTCGGCCATGTGCAGCAGGGCCTCACCGCCGTCCAGCGGCTCGATCGAGCGCAGCTGGCCGCGGTGGATCAGCCAGCTGCGGTGCGGGCGCAGGAACACGGCCGGGTCCAGGCGCTGCTCCAGCACCGCCATGGTGATGCGCAGCGGGTAGTCATGGCCGCGCACCCGCAGGTTCACGTAGTTGCCGGCGGCCTGGGCGTACTCCACATCGCCGGTGGCGACCAGGAACTCCTTGCCCAGCTTGCGCACCAGGAAGCGCTGCGGGCGCTCGACCGGTTCGACCGGCGGGCCGTCGTCGGGCGGCGCCAGCAGGTGCGCCTCACCCTGCCGCTGGCGACCAAACCAGGCCACCGCATGCACGGCCACCACCAGCAGGCTGTAGGTCTGCACGTCCTTGAAGAACTCGTAGAACCACTGCGCCGGCCAGTCGCCATAGGTGTAGTGCTGGCCGATCACGGCAAAGGCCAGCTTTCGCAGCAGGACCATGGCACTGACGTGCAGCAGCCACCAGGCAATGCCACCCAGCACATAGAGGCCGATCCGGCGCCGCCAGGTGTCGGCATGGAGGGGCCAGCGCCGTGCTGCGGCATGCAGCAGGACCAGCAGGCCGAGGCTGACCAACGCACTGCTGAACTCCTCGATCGAGGTTGCCCCCGCGGGGAAGGCCTCGCCGTCACGCAACGCCCGCATCCACTTCACCAGCACATTGGCGACCGCAGTACCCAGGAACAGCACCGCCCAGAACACGGCGGTCAGCCCTGGGCGATGCGGACGCTCTGCAGCTGGGACGGACAACGCCGCCGGATCTCCACTTTCCATGCCGCCATTGTCGCCCATCCGGCCCCGCGCGCATCCGCCATTGGTCCCTGCCACCCCACCATTGGCCCCAGCGCGGCCTCCATTGCGCCCCTCCCGCTGGTGGAGAAGGCCTGGCAGGCGGACGCTGCAGCTTCTTTCCGATGCCCGCCGCCCATGCACCGTCGCCACGATCTGGACACCCTTCGCATCGCCGCCTTTGCGCTGCTGATCCTCTACCATGCCGCCATGGCCTATGTGGCCGGCTGGGATTTCCACCTCAAGAGCGCTTACACCGCCGAGTGGCTGCAATGGCCGATGATCGCGATGAACCGCTGGCGGATGCCGCTGCTGTTCGCCATCAGCGGCATCGCCCTGGGCCTGTCGCTGCCCGAGCACGGGCGATGGGGGCACACCCTGCGCAGGTGCTGGCGCCTGCTGCTGCCGCTGCTGTTCGGCATCGTCGCGGTGGTGTCCCTGCAGGCCTACTACGAGGCGTTGGACAAGGGTGACGTGGCGCCGGGGCTGGCCCGGTTCCTGTGGCGCTACTGGCAGTTCCGGCCGTGGCCGGGCGCGCACTTCAGCGGCGCTGCCTACGGCTTCACTTGGAACCACCTCTGGTACCTGGCCTATCTGCTGCCCTACACCGTGCTCGCGGTGGTGCTGGCCAGCCTGCTGCGTCCGCTGCGCGGTGTGCTGCCGCGCTGGCAGATCGGCGACCGTGCGCTGGGCGGACTGTTGCTGGTGCTGCCGGTGGCCTGGCTGGCCTGGGCGCTGCTGGTGCTGATGCCGCGCTGGCCACCCACCCATGCACTGCTGGACGACGTCTACGTGCATGCCGAGTCGCTGCCGCTGTTCCTTGGCGGTTTCATCGCCGCACGCTGGCAGCGGGGCTGGGAGCTGCTGGTGCGCGGGCGCCGGCTGACCCTGGCGCTGGCCGTGCTGGGGCTGTGCCTGGAACTGGGCATCCGCGCACTGGCCCGGCTGCCGGATGTAGGCGATGTCGACGCCTGGGTACTGGCACTGCCTTGGGGCCAGACCGAACGCATCGGCCGTGCGCTCTATACCTGGTGCATGCTGCTGGCCCTGTTCGGCTGGGCCCGGGTGCTGCTGTCCCGCCCATGGCCGGGCCTGGGCTATTGCCGGGAAGCGGTGTTCAGCTGGTACATCCTGCACCAGACCGTGCTGATCGCGCTGCTGTATGCACTGCGCCCGCTGCAGCTTGGCCCATGGCTGGAACCCGCCCTGCTGGTGGCCGGCACCATCGGCGGCTGCCTGCTGATCCACGAACTGCTGGTCCGTCGCGTGCGCTGGCTGCGCCCGCTGTTCGGCCTGCGCAACGACGCCTCATCGCTGCCCGTGGCACGTGTTGCAGCGGTGTAGAGTCGGGTCCACACTCGGCTGCTTCGGTCATAAGCCGAGCATCGGCTCGGCTCTACCTGGCCGGATTACCAACGGATGATGAGGACAACGGATGTTCCAGACGCAGTGGCACCTGTGGTTGCAGCACACCTTCGACGCCGACTGGTTCCTGTCGGTGATGCAGTTCATCAGCATGCTCGGCTATGAAATGGCCTACACCGCGCTGATCCTGGTGTGTGCGTTCGGTGCACGCCTGCGCGCCGGCCTCTGTGTGATGCTGGCGGTGCTGCTGATGGCCTGCACCACGCATGCGATCAAGCAGAGCGCCGCCCTGCCCCGCCCCTCCGACGTGGATGCGGCGGTGCTGGACAAAGGCGAGCCTTCGCACCCGTTCGTGGTGGATGGCGGCGGCCATACCTTCTGGGCACTGCCCGATGCGCAGGCCACCGCGATGCTGCGGGCGCAGCCGCACGCCGACTATGGCTTCAACAGTGGCCACGTGGGCATCACCACGGCGGCGGGCGTTGCCCTGCTGCTGGCGTTCGGCATCCGCCGCCGCTGGCTGCGCTGGACACTGGTGCTGGGCTGGCCCCTGCTGATGGCGATCTCGCGCATGTATCTGGGCCGGCACTTCCTGGCCGATGTGCTGGCCGGTTGGTTGATAGGTGTCGGCGTCGCCCTGCTGGCGTGGCAGTTGATGCCTGGGCTGCGTGGAGAACGACGCTGGCAGCTGCCGGTGCTGCTGGGCCTGGGCGTGGCGTTGTCGTGGGCCTCGTTGTGGACGCCCCTGGTACCGCTGGGTGAAGCCTCGCGCCTGCTCGCACTCGCCCTGCTGGTGGCGTGGCTGCAGTGGCGCGGCTGGCCGGCGGACCCGCAGGGCGTCGTGCAGCGGGTCCTCCGCGTGTTGGCCGTGGTGGTGGTCTACCTGCTGGCGCGGCCGGCCATCGAATGGCTGGCCTACAGAATTCCGCTGCCGGATGCGCCGATCACCGAGCTGTTGTGGCACATCGTAGGCACGCTGCTCATCCTCGGTGGCGGCATTGCGCTGGCACGGTGGATTCCGCGCCCGCGCCGCACTCCGCAGTAGATCCACGCCATGCGTGGATGAATCGGGCGAGGTAGCGCCGGGCCATGCCTGGCGGACGCGGTGGATTCCACGCAGCCACGCATGGCGTGGCTCTACCGCACCTCGAACTCGCCCACCAGCACGGTCTCCGCGCGATCCTTCAGGCGCATGGTGACCATCTGGTCCTTCTGCTGCGGCGTGCCCCAATGCGTGGTCAGGCGCAGCATCAGGGTGGTCGCGCCGGTCACCAGCTGCTGGCGGCTGCCGAAGTAGTTGGCCTCCACCTTGTACCGGCCGGGCTTGGCATCGCGCAGCGAGAACTGCTCGGGGCCGTAGCCGCCGGTGAAGTCCTGCGACATCTGACCGCCCTGGTAGGTCAGCCGGTTGCCGTAGTACGCGCGCTCGCCGTTGGGATCGGTCACCCACAGGTCCATGTCGCTGTTGTCCGCGTCCCAGGCCAGCACCACGCGCAGGTCCAGCGGCATGGCCTGCAGCAGGCGTGGATCGATGCCGCGGGTATCGAGCTGCGGCCGGCTGCGTGACGCCAGGTTGGTCAGCTCATCCAGCGCGATCAGGGCGATGCCATCGAAGCGACCATCCCACGGGCGCACCACCACCTGGTACAGCGGTTCCAGCGCCTGCTGCGGCTTGCCGGCTGCGGCCAGCGCCAGGCCGAGATCGCGGAAGCTCTGCGGCTCCTCCTGCCCCATCGCCAGCACCTGTTCGAACACCGGCACGGCCAGCGCGGGCGCGTCGGCCTGCAGCAAGCGGTAGCCGAGCACGCGCAACAGGTGGCGGTTGTCCAGGTCCATCTCGGCCAGGTTGGACAGCACGCGCAGCGCCAGATCGCGCTGGTGCTGCTGCAGCAGCAGATCGGCGACGTCCAGGAAGAACGCGCTGCTGTCGGCATGCGCGGCACGCTCGGCCAAGTAGCGGTCGTACAGCTGGGCCGGCGGCCCCTGCCGCAGGCGACGCGCCACCGGCGAGTCGGGCTGCCATGCGGCCAGCTGGATGCCGAGCTGGCCGTTGTTCGCGGGCCCTGCCTCATCCTCGATCGCCGACCCGGTCACCGCGATGGCATCCAAGGATGTAGCGGCCGCCGGGGCCTGACGGCGTGCACGGGCGGTCTCCATCCGCGATTCGGCGGCCACCATCGGCGCGGGCGGCGGCGCAGGCGCGGCTGGTGCGGGCGCGGCGAGCAGTGCCATCGGTGCACTGGCGGCCGATGGGTCGTGGAGGATCTCCTTCGCTGCAGACGGCGGCGCCTGCTTCGGCCAGCTGCGGTTCCACCACTGCTGGCGCTCCTTCCACTGTGCGGCCACCTTGTCGAGCCTGCGGCGGTCCTCGGCTGCACGGTCGGCCACCTGGCGCGCATAGCCGCGGTCATAGTCGGCGCGCAGCGCACCGGCCGGGCGGATCGCGTAGCGCAGGTAGTCCTGCAGGGTTTCCAGCACGATCAGCGAGGTATCCGGGCCCACCAGCCCGAACTGCTGCGACAGGCGCTGCATCGCTTCGCGGTTGCTGCGCCGGTCCACCGCCAGCTGCTGCAGGCGCGCCTGCGCCCACAGGCCAGCCAGCAGGTCGCCATCGTCGCTGCGGGTGGTCGACGGTAGCCCCTGCCATTCGCCCCCATCGACGCGCACGCGCATCGGCACGCCCTCGGCCGCCAGGCGCGCATGCAACCACAGCCATCCCTGCGCTTCGCTGCGGCGATCGATCACCACATCCTGCACGCCACGCCCGGCGTCGATCTGGATATCCAGCGGCACGGACAGCAGTTCGCGCGTGGCAGCCTGCAGGTCATTGCCCAGCGCCACGAAACGGCCGCCGTGGGCCTCGCTCCAGCCACGCAGACGGGTGACATCGGTGCGTGCGCCGGCACTGCTGATCGCGAACAGGCGCTGGCCAGCGGCAAGCGTCGGCAGTGCTTCCGGGCCGTAGGTCAGCAGGCCATCACTGACCAGCAGGTATTCCTTTACGCCGGGCTGCGGCTGCCAGTTGGCCAGCGCGCTGGCGCCGTCCGGCCGCACCTGCTGCAGCGCCTGGCGCAGCGCGCTCCAGTCGCCCTTGCGGATACGGAAGCGCCGCTCGGCCTCGGGGCGGTCGCGCAGCACGGTCAGCACGACATTGCCCTCGCCCATCGCCGCGAAGTAGCGGTCCAGCAGCGCGAACTCGCGGGTGCGGTCGCGCTGGCCGGCGGAACCGGAACCATCCCAGAGCAGGCCAACGTCGCTCGGCACCGTGCGCAGCGCACGGTCAGCGGGCACCGGCAGCTGGGCCAGCAGGTAGTGACCGTCCTGCCACTTCGCCACCTGCACCTGCGACTGGCGCACCGCAGGCAGGGTCCACTGCAACTGTGCCGGCAGTTGTGCGCCACACCCCTGCCAGTGCAGCTGACCGCCCTGCAGGGCGAATGGTGCCTTGCCGGTAGTCGCAGCGCCTGCCGCCTGCAGATCCAGCTTTACCGAGGCCGCGCCTGCAGCGAACTGCAGCGGCAACGCCCATTGCCAGCCGTTACCGGCGTAGGCCAGCGGCTCACGCACCACCAGCTGCACGCGTCGACTGCCGCCGGCCGGGAGCGGATACACGCGCAGGCGGAACTGGTTGCCCGCCGTCTGTTCCAGCAGGCCCGGGTCGACACCGCGGCGCGCGATCTCCTCGAACACCTGGCGGCCGCGATCCTTCGGCACCGGCACCGCCTCGC
>JAFAFD010000377.1 GCA_023423675.1 Pseudomonadota bacterium
GCCTGTGGTTCCCGGCGATGGCACCGGAGCGCAGTGAGTCCGACGCACTGCTGGCCGCGCGCCTGGCCCAGCTCACCCCGCAGCAGTTCCGCGTGCTGCTGTGCCTGGCCGATGGCCTGCTCAACAAGCAGATCGCCTACGAACTCGGCCTGGCCGAGAACACGGTGAAGGTACACGTGACCGCCATCCTGAAGAAGCTGGAGTGCCACAGCCGCACTCAGGCGGCAGTGCTGGTGAAGGCGCTGGAGCCGGAAGGCGACGCAGGCGGGATCTGAACCGGATCATTGGAGTCGAGCCATGCTCGGCCCCTTCCCATTCTGAGAAGTGACGCTGCCACCGTTAGGTGGCTGATCAAATCAGTTGCCGCTGATCGCATTTAATGCCGGGTCGGTGGAGAAAATGAATCTGTTCTCGTATCCACCAGCGATGTCCTCGGACGCTTCCCCATAACTGAACGTGGGAGATGAGGGGTCGCTAGTGATCCTTCTGCCCCATGCCTCGTGGTCAGTCAGGCTTTCGGCACGCGCGATTCCAATGCAGATGCTCAGTCCGCAGGACAACCGGTCGAGCGTGGCAGTCTGCCCCATGGCGCGCAACAAGGAGGAGCGGTAGTGGGCGGTCAGCGCCAGTGCTTCCGGACTCGATGCGGCCTCTTGAGACATCCGGTCGATTGCCTCAGACATTGCGCGACTGGAATGCAACAGGTGCTCGAGTTTTCGGATTGATATCCCTTCGTTGAGCACGAAGCTAGACTCTGAAGGAAGGTAATCGAGAGCACTCCCAGAGGACGCGATTGCAGATGAAGTTCCCCACTTCCCAGCTGAGTGGGCATCTGCTGCATCTGCTTCGCCTGCATGATTGCTTGCCATTTCTGTCTGTTTGGCTGCGACCGGCTGCACGATCGAAGCCCCCGCAGTGCGGTCCTGGTCGGCGGAGCAGCCAGCGCAGATAAGGCATATCCAAGTTGCAGACGCAAGGCAGGCTGCGGTCATTCGCGTGCGGGTCGTGCAGATTTCCATCGTAATGCCTCAGATTTCTTCCGCAGAACACTCGCCTTATGCACTCGTGGGAGAACGTCTGGCAGCGGATCGGAAGACACATTCTTTCCCGGGCATGAGTTCGTTTCTGCGAACTGCGTCGCGGCCCAGAGGCTTTGCAATTATTCTCAACGGACGTGGTGCAGATGTTGACGTTCTGATCGGTGCCGGTGCGGGCGAGATATCAAGCTCACGGGGTTTCAGTCGTACTCGCCGGGACGTTGCAGTCGAGCAAGCTCGACTCTACGTGCGCCAACCGTCGCGCCCGATTCCGCAGCATAACTGGCGTCAATCAAGTGCTCTGCTGGTCTTGGTCAGGCGCTGAGGGAACGCAGATCGATGCAGGGACGCATGCGCTCCGTGCCATCCCACTCGGCGGGCAGGCCCACGCTGGCGAAGGCGTCGACGATGGCCTGGCCGATCTGCTCCATGGCGGCGCTGTCGGGCGGGCCCCAGAAGCCAATGGACAGATCACTGGTGCGCCTGGCGCGCTTCATGTCATCGCCGGAATAGAAGCAGAACCCTTTGAGGCCTGCGCCTGTGCCGCCGCGCTGCCAGAAAAGTTCATTGGTGTCATCGGCAGCGTCGCCTGGTGTATCGCCGCACCCACCAATGGCGACGACGCCTGCTGCTTCCAGCACTGCAAATGCCGCATCGATCCTGGCCCGTGCCAGTTTCCACGCAGCAGCGGACATCTTCCGGTCCGGCTTGCGCACCACGACCGCGGGAACGGCGTGGCCGGTCAGCGCGAAGAGCAGGGTCTTCACCTGCGGTGACCATGCGTTTTCCACGATGTGGTTGCCATGTGCGTCGCACACATCGGGCTGTGCACCGGCATCGATCAGCAGCTGCACCGCCTCGGGCCCTTCCGGCGAGAACTCCTGCCGCCAGGTACAGCGCTGTGCATCCGCCCGCGCCGATGTGCTTTAACGGGCTGCCGGCATCGACCAGCAGGCGCAGGGCGGCAAGGGTGTGTTCCATCGGCGCACAGTCCTGGCTGGATGCGGCCATTTCCGGCGCCGTGAACCCAAAGGCATATCCACCGCGTGTACGTCCGCACCGGCAGCGAGAAAGGCAGCCGAGCATGGGCTCGGCTCTACAACGAGCGACCTGCGCTTCCTCTACCCCCGATGCCGCAACAGCATCTGCGTCATCAACGCGCGCAGCGCCGGTGGTCGCACCGGTTTGGGCAGGAAGCCCCAGCCCTGTTCGGTGGCATGCGCCTTCAGCGCGTCATCGCGCTCGGCGGTCACCAGGATCACCGGCGGCCGCGCCTGCCACAGCGTGCACAGCGCCTCGTACAGATCCGGCCCGTGCCATTGCCCCATGCGCACGTCCAGCAGCAGCAACTGCGGCACGTTCAGCGCGCTGGCGATCTCCAGCGCGCCGTGCGGGCCATCGGCCAGTTCCACGTTGCAGCCCCAGCGTTCCAGCAGGGCGCGGGTGGCCGCGCACACACGTGGATCATCATCGATGCTCCAGACGCGGCATTGGCGCAGCGGACTGTCGTCGGACGGTTCGGCGGCCAGCACGGGTGGCGGTGCCGGCGCGGCCACATCGTCGGCGTGCCCCAGCGCCACGCTCACCGCGAACACGCTGCCCTTGCCCAGGGTCGAGCGCAGGCTGATGCGGTGGCCGAGCAGGCGGCCGATGCGCTCGACGATGGCCAGGCCCAGGCCGGCGCCGCGTTCCTGTTCGACGCCATCGTTCAAGCGGCGGAATTCCTCGAAGATCTCGCCCTGCAGGCTTTCCGGAATGCCCGGGCCCTGGTCGTGCACTTCGATGCGCAGGTGGTCGCCCACGCGCCGGCAGCCGATCAGCACGCGTCCGCGCGGGGTGTAGCGCAGCGCATTGGACAGGAAGTTCTGCAGGATGCGGCGCAGCAGGGCTTCATCGCTGACCACCACCGCGCGGGTGTCGACCCAGTCCAACTGCAGGCCGCGGCTCTGCGCGGCGATGCCGAACTCGCGGGCGAGGGTTTCCAGCAGCGGCGACAGCGCGAAGGCGCGCACGCGGGTCTGCAGGGAGCCCGATTCGAGCCGCGAGATGTCCAGCAGGCTGTTGAGGATCGCGTCCTGTGCGGCCAGCGCGGCATCGACGTGCTCGCTCAGTTCGCGCGCTTCACCACTCAGTCGCGCGCGCAGCACCGAAACGAACATGCGCGCGGCATTCAGCGGCTGCAGCAGGTCGTGCACCGCCGAGGCGACGAAGCGGGTCTTGTAGCGGTTGGCCTGCACGGCCTCGCGGCGCGCTTCGTCCAGGTCATGGGTGCGCTCGGCCACGCGGTGTTCCAGCGCATCGGCCAGCGAGCGCAGTTCGCGCGCGGCGTTCTTGTAGCTGGTGATGTCCGCATAGCTGGTGACGAAGCCGCCGTCGGGCAGGGGATTGCCGCGGATCTCAAGGACGGTGCCGTCGTCCTTCTCGCTTTCGCGCATGTGCGGGCGGCCGCTGCGCAGGTGGTTCAGGCGGCGCTCGATGGCATCGTCGATCGGCCCGGGACCGAGCAGGCCGCGGCGGGCGTTGAAACGGAACAGTTCCTCGATCGGCCGGCCCACCCGCACCAGTCCCTGCGGGAAGCGGAACAGTTCGATGTAGCGCGAATTCCACGCCACCAGGCGCAGTTCGCGGTCGATGATGACCACGCCCTGCGGCAGGTGCTCGAGGCTGCGGCTGAGCCCGCTGTCGGCATCGGTGGCGGCCTGCAGCAGGCCGTCCTGGGCGGTGCGCAGTTCCTGCGCGTGTTGCTTGAGCAGGGTTTCCAGCTCGCTGCGACTGCGCTGGCGGTGCCGTGACAGGCGCCGGCGCTGCTGCACGAACAGCACCAGGAAGCCCAGCGCCAGCCACACGGCGGCACCGGCCATGGCCGCAGCGCGGCCCGCGCTGGAGGCACCGCCGGCATCGTGCAGCAGGTGCAGGCTCCAGTCCTCGTCGGGCAGCGGCAGGGTCTGCCACAGCATCGCCTGCGGCAGCGGCGGGTCGAGCAGGCGCACCATGCGCCCGCCATCGGCCAGCACGTCCTCGGTGCGCACGCGCAGCGGCTGCAGCGAACGGTCGGCGTATTGGCGGGCGTCGAGCATCTCGCGGCGCTCGTCGGCACCCAGCGGGCGCAGCAGGCGGTAGCGCCACTCATCGCGGTTGGCCAGGAACACCACGTCGTGGTTGTCGCTGGCCAGCACCACGTCGGGGCTGCCCAGCCACTCCTGTTCCAGTGCGGACAGCTCGATCTTGATGACGATCACGCCGATGCGCTGGCCGTCACCATTGACGATCGCCTCGGACATGAAGTAGCCCGGCACGCCGGTGGTCATGCCGATGCCGTAGAAGCGGCCACGCCCGTGCGCCAGCGCCTGCTGGTAGTAAGGGCGGTAGGCGTAGTCCTCGCCGACATTGGTCGAGGGCTGGTCGAAGTTGCTGGCGGCCACGGCCACGCCATTGCGGCCGACCAGGGTCAGGGTCGAGGTGCGGGTGACCTGGTTGGCGCGCTGCAGCTTGAGGTTCAGGCGCTGCGTTGCGGCGGGTGTCAGCGGCGCGCGCAGCGCCTGCAGCAGGTCCGGGTCCAGCGCCATCACCTGCGGCAGGGTGCCGAAGCGGTCGATGCGCTGCTGCAGGCCCTGGCCGTACAGCTGCAGCTGGCGCTGCACCTGGTTGCTTTCGGCAGCCAGCGCGCGGCGCCAGGCGAAGTGGCCGGCGGCGATCGCGCACAGCACGGTGCCACCGACCATCACCGCGATGGTCAGCAACAGCATCCGATGGCGGCTGAGCCAGTACATGGGCGCAGTCTACGCAGGGCCGGCGGGCGTGGCATGCACGCC
>JAFAFD010000348.1 GCA_023423675.1 Pseudomonadota bacterium
AGGTGCAGGGCTGCAAGCCCTGCCGACTACACCCACTGCCCCTGGACAACCACGCGCCGCTCGACCGGCACACCCGCCACCGCCGCGGGACCGTGATCCGCCCGCACCGCCACGAACGTCGCTGGCAACCCCTCGCCCATCCCGTAGTCCGGCAACCCGATCACCGCCGCCGCATGCGTGGTCACCATCTCCAGCGCCAGCATCAGGTCGGCATCCGTGTAAAACCCCGAACGGTAGCCCAGCAGCATCGCCCGCTGCAGCAGATCGCCATTGCCGTAGGGCCACCAGCAGTCGCGGATGTTGTCGTTGCCTGCGAACACCCGCACCCCGGCATCGTGCAGCGCCCGCAGCGGCGGGAACGGGTGATCGCCCGGCGCGTTGCTCATGATCGACACGCCGGCCGCCGCCAAGGCCTCGCCCACCTGCAGGGCGCGCGCCAACGGCACCTCGCCTAGCGCGTAGGCGTGGCTGACCGCCACCCTGCCCTGCAGCCCGGCCGCTCGCGTACGCGCGGCGATGCGCAGCAGCTGGGCCAGGCCGGTTTCACCCGGTTCGTGCAGATGGATGTCCAGGCGCACGCCATACCGCCCGGCCAAGCCGAACAGCAGGGCCAGCTGCCCCTCGGCATCGCCATCCAGCGTGGTCGGGTCGATGCCTCCCAGCACCTCCACGCCCTCGGCCAAGGCCTGCTCCAGCACCGCGGCCGTGCCCGCGCAGGACATCACCCCCGCCTGCGGGAACGCCACCAGCTGGATCTGCATGATGTCGGCGCAACGCTGCGCAGCCTCGCGCACGGCCTGCAGATGGCGCAGGCCGGTACTGGCATCGATATCGACGTGGCAGCGCATCGCCACGGTACCGAAGCCGCTGCACTGGCGGATCAGCGCCTCGGCGCGGTCCACCATCGGCGCGGCGTCGGCCACGGCGGCCTTTTCCACCGCCAGGCGCTCGCGCAGGCTGGCCACCGGCTGGTGCGGATGCCAGCGGTCGCCGACGAAACTCTTGTCCAGGTGGATGTGCCCATCCACCAGGCCCGGCAGCAGGGTGAACCCCTGCAGGTCGATGACCTCGGCACCTTCAGCCGGGCCCGTTGCGCGGTTGAAACCCTCGAAACGCCCGTCGCGGATGTGGAAATGCACCGGCGCACCCTCTCGGTCGACGCCGCCGTGGATGAACTGCAGGGTCATGGGGGAACTCCCGGAAAGCCAGACAAGGGGCCCATCGTGCGCCCCGCCCGGCCCATCGGCCAACGAAATATCTGCATGCCTCGTATTTGGCAACGCGATGAATGCCCGACGAGTCGCGACGCTTTCGGCACGCCGGGGACACGCCTGAACGGGTAACATGGGCGCCTGTTTCCGCTGTGATGCCGCATGGGCCCGTCCGACCGCCACGATCGTCTCCGCCGCTGGCAGGCCGCATCCCTGCTGGCCGCTGCCCCGATCGCCAGCCTGTCCGCCGCCGATGCCGGTGCCACCGCGCCGCTGCAGGCGCCGCCCGGACAGCAGCGCATCGCGCCCGCCGCCCTGGTCGAGCAGCTGCACCAGCGCGTGCTGGCCGGCCCCAGTGCAACCGGTACGCTGGAAAGCTGGTGCGCCGAGCATGGCCTGGCCGAACAGGCCCGCGTGCGCGCCGTGCGCGTGCATGGCCAGGACAAGGCGGCACCGGCCGACGTACTTAAGGCGCTCGGCGCGGGTGCCGATACGCCGCTGCGCTACCGTCGCGTGCAGCTGGTCTGCGGCAGCCGCGTGCTCTCCGAAGCCGACAACTGGTACCTGCCGGGCCGCCTCAGCGCGGCGATGAACCAGGTGCTGGACAGCAGCGACGAACCGTTTGGCCGCGTGGTCGGCCCCCTCGGCTTCCAGCGCCAGACCCTCGCCGACCAGACCTTCTGGCCACCGCGCGGCGATGGCGACCATGGCGTCATCCTGGAAGTGCGTGCCCTGCTGCGCGACCGCCAGCAACAGGCCTTCAGCTACGTCATCGAGTCGTACAGCGTGCAGGCGCTGCCCTGACGGCGAGCGCGCGGTAGACGAGCGGTAGTGGAGCGGTAGTCGAGCAAGCTCGACTCTACTGGCTGCGGTAGATCAGGGTTAGCTGCCATCGTGGGCTCCACGGTCCTCATCCCTGAACGGCCCCGGACCATCGCGCACCACGCTCCGTAATTTGCAACAAATTTCATGGGCATCGACCCGCGCAGCCGGGATCGTGGCCGGATGTGCATCGAACCGAACTCCACGTCCCCTCCTGCCCTGCACCCGGTACTGCGCCGCCACCTGCTGCTGCTGGGCCATGGCTCCATCAACCTGCGCTCGCTGCAGCGCACCGACCTGCCCGGCTGGCGCACGCTGTGCGGGCAGCGCCGCACCCGCTGCGACATGAACTGCCGCAGCGAGGCCGAGGTGCAGCTGTTCATCGGCATCCAGCGCTCGCGCCTGCAGGAAGACAATGACCGCCTGCTGCTGGGCGTGTTTGACCAGGCCAGCCATGCCCTGATCGACCAGCTGACCGTGCGCCTGCAGTCCGTGCGCGATCGCAGCGCCGAGCTGCAGCGCTTCTGCCAGGCCGACTGGACCGATGCGCAGCGCTTCGCCGACACGCTGCAGGCGCTGTGCCCGTTCCTGTTCGAACAGGTCGGGCTGCACCGTGTGTATGTGATGCTTCCGCCCGACGACAGCGCCGGGCTTGCGGACGTGCTGCGCGCCGCCGGCTTCGAGAACGAAGGCCTGCTGCGCGACCATCACCTCGGCCCTGACGGCTGGGAAGACCGCAGCCTGCATGCGCTGACGGCGCCGACCTGGCGCCGCCAGCACCCCGCGCGGGGCTAGCGCACCCGCTCCAGCGCGGAACCGGCGCCGGTCAGCACGCTGCAGGCGTGGTCCTGCAACTCCTCGGCACTGGCATCGTTGCCGGTGGTGGTGTCGAGCCGGGTCGCCAGCAGCACGAACCCGGGGGCGCCGTGCGCATCGCGGTGACCGGCCACCAGCAGGCTCCAGTTGCCGACGTCGGCCGGGCCACTCAGGTCGAAGGCCAGCAGGTTCAGCGGGTTGGCGGTCAGCTCCGCGCCCGGCAGCACGCGCGCCTGGTACGGGTGGCCACGCAGCGGCACCGGCAGCGGCGCCCACTGCTGCCCCAGCGCCGCACGCTGTGCCTCCAGCGCCTGCACCACGTCGGCACGCAGGCAGTCCACGTGGATGTGCAGCTGGTGCTGCGAGCGACCATGCGGCGAGTTCAACGCCAGGCTGGCCACTTCGCGCGGCAGCGGCTGGCCAAGCGCCTGCTGGGTGTGCGAGCGCGCCTGCCATGCGGCGGCAAAGTAGTTCGGCACGCCCTTGCGGTACAGGCCGGGGCTTTCAATGCCGCTGACCTTGTCCAGCGGCATCAACAGGAACTGGTAATCCCCATGCGAATCCTTGACCAGCACGTCGCGGCGGTCGGCACCCGGCTGGACCTGCAGGCAGGCACCTCTCGGGCCATCGCCCCCTTCGCAGTCGCGTTCGATCAGGCGCCACAGCGCATCGGAATGGGCCGCCGGCGGCGGCGCGCTGGCACAGGCAGCCAGGGTGGTCAGGGACAACAGCAGCAGGGGACGCAGGGACACGGTGGAAACTCACGTAAACAGGCGAACATTGTAGAGTCGAGCTTGCTCGACTGCCTGCATCGACCGGCTCAGTACGTCCCGAACGGCACTTCCACGACCTTCGCCGCGCCATGGCCCGGGGCCTGCAGGGTGTAGCGGTCCAGCGTACCATCGTCATCGGCAAAGGGCTGGCGCTGGAACTGCAGCCGGTACTGCACCTCGCCCAGGCGCACCGTGGTCGCCTCGGGGTCCACCGCGGCGGCTTCAGGCAGCAGCAGGCCGCCCAGGTCGCTGTAGGCACCGGCAACATCGGCGAAGGTGTAATCGTCCAGCTCATCCACCCGCTGCATCGCATAGACATGCGGCACATAGGGCCGGGACGGGCTGCGCACATTGCCGAGGTCATCCACCCCGGCCTGTGCGAGATGGTACTGCTCGCGCAGCGCGGCCACGCCCAGCGACGGACTGGCCACCTGCAGGCAGCACACCGCGCGGCGGCCTTCGCGATCAAGGATGACGAAGCGGTCACCGCGGGTCGCTTCCTGCGGCAGCATGCCGAACGCCAGGTTGCGCTGCGCCGGCTCATGGCCGGCCTCGGTCTGCAGGTTGCGCCAGCCACCGAACACCGCCGCGTCATTGGCCGGGGCGGCGGCGGACGGATCGACAGCC
>JAFAFD010000385.1 GCA_023423675.1 Pseudomonadota bacterium
CGTTCCTTGTGGACGCGGGCTTCACGCTGGGGGCGCGCATCCTTTCAGGGCAGCGCTGGATGGAACCCCACACCCAGCACGTCTACCAGCGCGCGGTGCAGGCAGGAGCCAGCCACGCGCAGGTCACAGGGATGTACTTTGCTGTAAGCCTGTTCAGCATTACAGTGTTCTTTGTTTGCACCAGATTGCAGCCGAGGTGGGAGGCTGCCGTAGCGGTCGCGTGGATTTCCGCGCTGGCCCTGCTTTGGCTCCTCCTGCGCAATGGATTGCGCCACCGATAAGGAATTACGCGAAATATGTCTTCACCCTGGCGGGACAGAATTCTTGGCCTGTTGCCTCGCACGGCCATCGTCTGCCATGACCTGTTCATGGTCTGGGCCTGTTGGCAGCTGCTGCATGCTGGCCGTTACTCCATCCTGCCTGACGCCCCGTCGCTGCCCCTGTGGAACGTCGATACGACGCTGGTGCTGGCGCTGCAGGGCATCGTGTTCTGGCGGGTCGGCCTGTACCGCGGCCTGTGGCGGTTCGCCAGCGTCAGCGACCTGCTGAACATCTTCAAGGCCAGTTTCGTCGGCCTGGTCGCCATCGTCCTGGTACTGGCCTGGAAGCGCTTCAACGGCGTGCCGCTGTCGGTGCTGGTGATCTATCCGTTCGCGCTGTCGGCCCTGCTGGGCGCGCCGCGCCTGCTGTATCGCGCGTGGAAGGACTACCAGGCGCTGCAGTCCGATTCGACCGCGCGTCGCGTGCTGATCCTGGGCGCCGGCCAGGCTGCCGAGACCCTCGTGCGCGACCTGCGCCGCTCGGGCAACTTCGAGCCGGTCGGCCTGCTGGACGACGCCCCGCACCTGCGTGGTGCCAAGCTGCAGAGCCTGCCGATCCTGGGCACCCTTGACGATGCCCCTGCCGTGGCCCGCGAAACCGCGGCCAAGCTGCTGGTCATCGCCATCCCGTCGCTGGATTCTGTGGGCATGCAGCGCGTGGTGGCCATCTGCGAGAGCACCGGCATCCCGTTCCGCACCGTGCCCAAGCTCAGCGACATCCTGCAGGGCCAGTCGCTGCCGGGCCAGCTGAAGGAAGTCGCCATCGAGGACCTGCTCGGCCGCAAGCCGATCATGCCGGACTGGAACCTGATCCGCGGTTGGCTGGGCGGGCGCACGGTGATGGTCACCGGTGCCGGCGGCTCGATCGGTTCCGAGCTGTGCCGCCAGTGCGCACGCCACGGTGCCGGGCGCATCGTCATGCTGGAAATGAGCGAGCTGCTGCTGCTGACCATCGAGGCCGAGCTGCGCCGCAGCTTCCCCGACGTGCAGATCGAAGCCGTGCTCGGCGACGTCGGCGACCCGGCGGTGATGCGTCACGCGCTGTCGCTGCACCCGGTCGACACCGCCTTCCATGCGGCCGCGTACAAGCATGTGCCGGTGCTGGAGCGCCAGCTGCGCGAAGCCGTGCGCAACAACATCCTCGCCACCGAGAACGTGGCGCGTGCGTGCATGGAAGCGCGCGTCGAGCATTTCGTGTTCATCTCCACCGACAAGGCGGTCGACCCGGTCAACGCACTGGGTGCCAGCAAGCGCTACGCCGAGATGATCTGCCAGAGCCTGGACCAGAAGTCCACGCACACCCGTTTCGTGACCGTGCGCTTCGGCAACGTGCTCGACTCGGCCGGCAGCGTGGTGCCGCTGTTCCGCGAGCAGATCCTGCGCGGCGGCCCGATCACGGTGACCGACCCGGAAGTGACCCGCTACTTCATGACGATCCCCGAAGCCTGCCAGCTGATCCTGCAGGCGGCGGCGTCGGCGTCGCACGGTGCCATCTACACCCTGGACATGGGTGAGCCGGTGCCGATCCGCGTGCTCGCCGAGCAGCTGATCCGTCTGGCCGGCAAGCAGCCGTACAAGGACATTCCGATCATCTATACCGGGCTGCGCCCGGGCGAGAAGCTGCACGAGACCCTGTTCTATTCGGACGAGGATTACCGGCCGACCTCGCACCCGAAGGTGCTGGAAGCCGGCGTTCGCGCGTTCTCGCGCGACGTCGTGCTGGGCAACGTGCCGAGACTGCGTGACGCTATTGCCGAGTACGACACTGATACGATCCGGGAAGTGCTGTTCGCGACCATGCCGGAGTTCTCTCCGCTTGAACAGGACGCATACATCTCTTCCGCTAAAGTGGTTCCCTTTCCGGCACGTGAGGCCAACAGGCACTAAATGAGCAAGCGAATTCGTAAGGCTGTTTTTCCAGTGGCAGGGCTCGGGACACGCTTTTTGCCGGCAACCAAGACGGTTCCGAAGGAAATGCTGCCGATCATCGATCGTCCGCTTATCCAATATGCCGTTGATGAGGCTATCGAGGCAGGGTGTGACACCCTGATCTTCATCACCAACCGCTACAAGCACGCCGTCGCCGATTACTTCGACAAGGCCTACGAGCTTGAGCAGAAGCTGGAGCGTGCGGGCAAGCACGAACAGCTGGAGATGATCCGCCACGTGCTGCCCGAGGGTGTGCGCGCAATCTTCGTGACCCAGGCCGAAGCGCTGGGCCTGGGCCATGCCGTGCTCTGTGCGAAGTCGGTGATCGGTGACGAACCGTTTGCGGTGCTGCTGCCTGACGACCTGATCTGGAACCGCGGCGACGGCGCGCTGAAGCAGATGGCCGACCTCAACGAGGCCAGCGGTGCCAGCGTGATCGCGGTGGAAGACGTGCCGCATGAGAACACCGCGAGCTACGGCATCGTGGCGACCGAGGCCTTCGACGGCCGCAAGGGCCGCATCTCGCAGATCGTGGAAAAGCCGAAGCCGGAAGACGCACCGAGCGACCTGGCGGTGGTCGGCCGTTACGTGCTGAGCCCGAAGATCTTCGAGCTGCTGGAATCGACCGGCACCGGTGCCGGCGGCGAGATCCAGCTGACCGATGCGATCGCCTCGCTGCTGGCGACCGAGGAAGTGGATGCTTACCGCTTCGAGGGCACCCGTTTCGACTGCGGCACCCATCTGGGTCTGGTTGAAGCGACGATCCGTTTTGCGCTGGAGAACAAGAAGCTGGCGAAGCCGGCGCGCGCGAAGCTGACGGAGATGCTGGCGGAAGAGTGAGGTTTTCAAGCGCTCCGTGCAGCGCCTTGTTTGATACGTGGGGGAGGGGGCGGATGGCCCTCTCCAAGACACGCCAAAGCCCCTCCATGGTGCTCGATGGCGCCATCCATGGCGCCAACGG
>JAFAFD010000404.1 GCA_023423675.1 Pseudomonadota bacterium
TGCCCGGCGAGCGCGTAGCGCGGCAGTCAGGGAGTCTCGGCCACCAGCGCCAGCCAGCGCTCGATGCCGCGGCGGTCGCGCGCGGCCAGCAGTTTCGGCGCGCGTGCGCGCAGGGTGGCCAGGTCGGCCTCGCGGATCGCGCGGCGCACTTCCAGCAGGGTGCCCGGGTGCAGGCTCAACTCGCTCAACCCCAGTGCCAGCAGCAGCGGGGTCATGCGTGCATCACCGGCCATTTCGCCGCACACGGCCACCGGGATGCGATGGCGTGCGCCGGTGTCGATGACCATCTGCAGCAGGCGCAGCACGGCCGGGTGCAGCGGCGAATACAGCTCGCCCAGCGCCTCGTTGTTGCGGTCGGCGGCCAGCAGGTACTGCACCAGGTCGTTGGTGCCGATCGACAGGAAGTCGACCAGGTCGATGAAGCTTTCCAGCGCCAGCGCAGCGGCGGGCACTTCGATCATCGCGCCCAGCGGCACGTGCTCGGCCACCACGTGGCCTTCGCCGCGCAGCTGTTCGGTCAGCTTGAGCATGCGCCGGCGTACCGCCAGCAGTTCCTCGCGGGTGCTGACCATGGGGATCAGTACACGCAGCTTGCCGTAGGCCGACGCGCGCAGGATCGCGCGCAGCTGGGTGTCGGACACCTTCGGCCGCGCCAGCGACAGGCGCACGCCGCGCAGGCCCAGTGCCGGGTTTTCCTCGTTGCTCAGGGTCAGCCCGGTGCGGTCGGCCTTGTCCGCGCCCAGGTCGAGGGTGCGGATGGTGACCGGTCGCCCGCTCATGCCCAGGGCGGCATCGCGGTAGGTCTGGAACTGTTCTTCTTCGTCCGGCAGCTCGTTGCGCTGCAGGAACAGGAATTCGGTGCGGTACAGGCCCAGCCCCTGCGCGCCCAGCGCATGCGCCTGGGTCACGTCTTCCAGCGATTCGGCATTGGCCAGCAGGGCGATGTCGACCTGGTCGCGGGTACGGCTGGGTTTGCTGCGCAGGCGGCCGAGCTCGCGCTGCTCGCGCGCGTGCTCCTTCAGGCGCACGCGGTAATCGCGCAGGTTGTCGGCCTGCGGGTTGACCGTGATGCTGCCGTCGGCGCCATCGATGATGAGCACGTCGCCGTCGGCGATGCGGCTGAGCACCTGCTGCACGTTGACGATGAGCGGCAGATGCAGGCTGCGGGCAAGGATCGCGCTGTGCGACAGCGCGCTGCCGGCGGCGGTGACGATGCCGACCACGCCCTGCGCCTGCAGCTGGGCCAGCTCGGACGGGGCGATGTTGTCGCAGACCAGGATCTCGCCGGCCAGGCCCTTCACCACGGGTTGGCGGTCGGGCTGCAGGAAGGCGTGGATGCGGCCGATCACATGATCCAGATCGTCCATTCGGCTCTTCAGGTAGGCATCGTCCATGCCATCGAAGACCTTGGCCAGGCGGTCGCGCTGCAGGCGCAGCGCGTAGCCGGCACTGTAGGGACCACTGCGGATCAGTTCGTCCAGGCCATACAGCAGTTCGGGGTCGTCCAGCAGCAGCGCGTGCAGGTCAAGGAATTCGCCGACATCGTGGCTCAGTGCACCGTGCAGGCGCTGGCGCAGGTCATGCATTTCCCCGCGTGCGGCATCCAGTGCGCGGTGCAGGCGGGCCAGCTCGGCCTCCACCTGCTGTGGTGCGACGCGTTGTTCGGCCACTTCCAGCGCGTGCGGCAGGCGCACCCGCGCCCGTCCCATCGCCGAACCGCGTGCGGCGCCGTGGCCGGCCAGCAGCTGTACCGGCCGTTGGCCGGTGGCAGGTTGGCCGGCGCGTGCGCGTGGCACGCTCAGCTGTCCTCGTCGAAGCGGCGTTCGAACAGGTCGACCACGGCGTCCATCGCCGCGGCTTCATCCTCGCCGTTGATGCGGATGGTGACCGGGGTGCCCTGGGCGGCGGCCAGCAGCATCACGCCCATGATGCTCTTGGCGTTGATCTCACGGCCCTTGGCGGCCATGGTCACGTTGCAGCGGAATGGGGCCAGCGTCTGCACCAGCTTGGCGGTGGCCCGGGCATGCAGGCCCAGGCGGTTGCTCACGGTGAGTTCTCGTTCAAGCATCGTCGACTATCGCTCCATTACGGGTGCCCGCCGCGGCTGTGGCGGGCAGTTGATCCAGTCCCTGTTCCGGATAATTCATCACCCGCAGCAACATCGGCAGACTCAGCGCCGACACCCGGCGAACCGGGGTCCCCAACCGGGCCAGTTGCCCGGCAAGGTTGGCGGGGCTGGCGCCGTACAGGTCGGTCAGGATCAGCACGCCTTCGCCGCCATCGACCCGGCGCAGAGCAGCCGAGGCGAGCGGGAGAAGGGCATCCAGGTCTGCGTCGAACGGTACTTCGAAAGCTTCGGTTTTCAGCGGCAATTGCCGCAGGAGCCGGGTCGCCACGTCAAGCAGGGCGGTCCCGACCCCGGGATGTGTTACGAGGAGAATGCCACAGGTCATTACTGCACGTTAACAGGTCGAGGTGAATTGGCGATAGCAGCAGGAGAGGGGCACTGTGTCCCGTATTCATGTATTCCGCCCAGTAGATCCACGCCATGCGTGGATGGGCCCCGCGTGGAGCAGCCAAACGCCCCCGGGGCAGCTCCGGCAGGCGTTCAACTTCGGACGAAAGTGGTTGAGGGCAGCGGCCGGCTTCGGATGCTTGTGCCGCCCTGCGGGCGGTCTCCACGCATGGCGTGGATCTACGCCCATTGTTCCGTCTTCTCTCTAAGGTCAATCCTGTTCGCGGTGGTAGGTTGCCACGTCATCCCAGCCCATCTCGCGGGCGTGCCGTGCCATGCGCTCGGCCAGGTACACCGAGCGATGCTTGCCGCCGGTGCAGCCGAAGGCCACCGTCACGTAGCTGCGCGTGCCATCGCCCAGCTTGGGCAGCCAGGTGTCGAGGAAATCCATCAGCTGGGTCAGGTAGCGCTGCACGTCCGGCTGCGCTTCCAGGTAGTCACGCACGCCGGGCTCGCGGCCGCTGAGTGCCCGCAGGTCCGGGTCCCAGTGCGGGTTGGGCAGCACGCGTGCATCGAACACGAAGTCGGCCTCGGCCGGCACGCCGCGCTTGTAGGCAAACGATTCGAACAGCAGCGACAGGCGCGTGGCGTGGCCCATCGCGAACTCGGTGATGATGCGCCGGCGCAGCTGGTGCACGTTCAATGCACTGGTGTCGATCACCACGTCGGCCTCGCGGCGCAGCGGTGCGATCAGCTCGCGCTCCCGGGCGATGGCTTCGGGCAGCGACAGCCCGAGCTGGCTCAGCGGGTGCCGGCGACGGGTGTCGGCATAGCGCTTGAGCATCGTCTCGTCGCTGGCCTCGAAGTACAGCACCTTCGTTTCCACGCCGGCATCGGTGGCCAGCTTGCGCCAGTTGCCCAGCTGGCTCAGGTCGGCCTGGCCGCGGACGTCGATGCCCACCGCCAGCCGGCGCGGCGCGCCACCGTCATGGTTCTCCAGCACGCTGCGGACGAAAGCCGGCAGCAGCTGGATCGGCAGGTTGTCCGAACAGTAGTAGTCCTGGTCCTCGAAGGTCTTCAGGGCGACGGATTTACCCGAGCCGGACAGGCCGCTGACGATGATCAGGGTCGGGGCGGTGGGGGTGGGGGTGCTCATGGACAGGCTCTTGGTGGTGGGGCTCAGGGCGTTCGCCGTTCCAGCAGGTTGCTGTGGCGGGCGATGAACATCGCTGCCGGGTCGATACCCTTGGTACGCAGAATGTGCAGGCGGGTGGCCGCCTCGGTCAGGACCGCCAGGTTGCGGCCGGGCATCACCGGCAGCGTGATCAGCGGCACGTCCAGGTCCAGCACGTGGCGGGTGCCCGAATCGCCGGTCAGGCGCTCGTAACCGTGCGGGGTGGGTTCGGTCATCGGCTTGGTCAGGTGGACGATCAGCCGAAGGTACTTGTTCTTCTTTACCGCCGTATCACCGAACATCTCGCGCACGTTCAGCACGCCCAGGCCGCGCACTTCCAGCAGGTCCTGCAGCAGTTCCGGGCAGGTGCCATCGAGCACGTCCGGGGCGATCTGGGTGAATTCGGGGGCATCGTCGGCCACCAGCCGGTGCCCGCGGCTGAGCAGTTCCAGCGCCAGCTCGCTCTTGCCCGACCCGGCCTCACCGGTGATCAGCACGCCGATGGAGTAGATCTCCATGAACACGCCATGCAGGATGACCCGCGGCGCCAGCGTGCGCGCCAGGTGGTAGGACAGGTGGTTGAGCAGTTCATGGCCGCGCTTGGGCGACAGCCACAGCGGCGTGCCGGATTCATCGGCGGCCGCGCGCAGGTCTTCCGGGCACGCCTGGTTGCGGGTCAGCACCAGCGCCAGCGGGTGCGACTGCATGATCTTCTCGATGGTCTCCCAGCGCTGGCGCGGTTCCAGCGCGTCCAGCCAGGACAGTTCCTCGGTCCCGAGGATCTGCACCTTGTTGGGGTAGATCGCATTGAGGTAGCCAGCCAGCGAAGGGCGGCGGGAGACCGTGTTGCCGGCTTCCAGCTCGCGTTTTTCGCCGGCCTTGCCAGCGGCCCAGCGCAGTCCCAGCCGCTCGCGCTGCTGGTCGAACAGTTCGCGTGCGGTGATGCTGGTATTCATGCGGCGCTCGCCGATGGGGGAAGGTCCAGGGCCTCGCGCAGTTCCCCTGCATCGCCGGCCGCGCGCAGGGCGTCGCGGATCGACGGCGTCGAGAACAGCTCGGCCAGTTCGGACAGCAGCATCAGGTGCTGGTGGGTGTAGTGGGCGGGGACGGCCATGGCGAACACCAGGTCCACCGGTTCATCGCCGCCGAAATCGACCGGGGTCTGCAACCGCAGCAGGGCGCCGCGGGGACGGTCCAGGGCAGGCGCCCGGCCGTGGGGAATGGCGATGCCGCAACCGATCGCCGTACTGCCCAGGGCTTCGCGCTGGCACAGGTTCAGGTAGATCTGTTCGGCGTTGGCCTGGCGGCAGGCCAGCAACCCGGCGGCGGCCTGCAGGACGCTGTCGCGGTCGGTGGCCGTGCAGAGCTGGGTCTGCACGGCCGCCAGGAGGTCAGTCAGTGGCATGTCTGCGGGGAGCGGTGGCGATCAGCCGCCATTGTCGCCCACCGGCAGCGGTGCGTGCTGCTGTTTTTTCTCCTTGTGCTTGATCACCAGACGGTCGAGCTTGTCCGCCAGCACGTCGATGGCGGCATACATGGTCTGGCCGCCGGCTTCGGCGTGCAGGGTCTGGCCGGGAATATTGAGGCTGGCGTCGACGTGGTGTTCGGTCTTCTGCAGCTTGAGGGTTACCCGCGCTTCGCAGTGCTGGTCGAAGTGCTTTCCGACCCGGGCCAGCTTTTCTTCAACATACGACTGCAGGGCCGGGGTGACTTCGACATCTTTGCCAAACGTTTCGATGCGCATCGGGTTTCTCCTGTGTTCGGATGTGCCAATGAACCTCTCCGCCGGGCGCGGCGGCGCGTCAAGCGATTCTGACCCTTTCGTGCGAGGCGGAGATGTTCATGGCCTCACGATACTTCGCCACGGTGCGCCGCGCTACTGGGATTCCCGACGTTTTGAGCAGGTCAGCCAGCTTGGCGTCAGAAAGCGGCTTGCGTGGGTTTTCGTCATCGATCAGGCGGCGGATCATCGCCTGGATGGCGGTACTGGAAGCTTCGCCACCACCTCCGGTGTCGATGCCGGATGCGAAGAACGCGCGCAGCGGCAGGGTGCCGCGCGGCGTACGTACGTGCTTGCGGGCGATCGCCCGCGAGACGGTGGATTCATGCAGGCCCAGCTCGGCGGCGATCTCGCGCAGGGTCAGCGGGCGCAGTGCCTGTTCACCGAATTCGAGGAAGCCGGCCTGCTGCTGGATCAGGCTGCGCACCACCCGCAGCAGGGTCTCGCCGCGCGCCTGCAGGCCCTTGAGCAGCCAGCGGGCTTCCTGCAGCTGGGCGCGCAGGTAACCGGCGTCGGCGTCGCCGCAGCGGCGGATCATCTGTTCGTAGCCGCGGTGGATGATCACCTTGGGCCCGGCGTGGGCGGCCAGCGCGGCGCGCCACAGGCCGTTCTGCCGCCATACGACCACGTCCGGCACCACGTAGGTGTCCTGCGCCAGCGGTGCGATCTGGGTGCCCGGGCGCGGGTCCAGCGAGCGCAGCAGGGCGACCGCGGTCTCGACCTCGGCCAGCGGCTGCTTCAGTTCCTGGGCCAGGCCGGCCACGCCGCTGCGCGGCAGGCGCTCCAGCGGGCCGGCGGCGACCTGCCGGGCCAGTGCCAGGCAGGGGGTGTCGGCGGGCAGCACGTCCAGCTGCAGCTGCAGGCATTCGCCCAGGCAGCGTGCGGCCACGCCCACCGGGTCGAAGCGCTGCACCTGGTGCAGCACGGTGAGGATCTCGTCTTCGCCGGCATGGATGGCCGGCAGCAGGGTTTCGGCGATGGTCGCCAGCGGCTCGCGCAGGTAGCCGTCTTCTTCCAGCGCATCGATCAGCGCAGCGCCGATGCTGCGGTCGCGCGTCGACAGGTGCGAGAGGTGCAGCTGCCACAGCAGGTGGTCGGCCAGGGTCTCGACCTCGGCCACGCGCTCGGCGGCGCTGCCGGTGTCCTCATCGTCGTCGAAACTGCCGCTGCTGCCAGGATTGTTCCAGTCCAGCTCGGCGGGGGCCCAGTCGTCGCCGCTGGGCGCGGCCGGTTCCGGCGGCGCATCGCCGTCGGCACCGCCGTCATCGGCGCTGTCGCTGCTGGCACCGGCACCGGCATCGCTGCTGTCAGCCCAGTCCAGCAGGGGGTTGCTTTCCACCGCCTGGGCGATTTCCAGCTCCAGCTCGGTGGTGGACATCTGCAGCAGCTTGATCGCCTGCTGCAGCTGTGGTGTCAGCACCAGCTGCTGTCCCAACGATGTCTGCAGCCGAGTCTTCATGCCTGTGCCGAAACGGAGGGGATGGGCCCGGCGGCCGCGGTCACAGCTTGAAGGAATCTCCAAGGTAGACGCGACGGACGTCGGCGTTGTCCAGGATCGCTTCCGGCGAGCCCTGGGCGAGGACGGTGCCCTCAGCGAGGATATACGCGCGGTCGCAGATTCCCAAGGTTTCGCGCACGTTGTGGTCGGTGATGAGCACACCGATGCCGCGCTGCTTGAGATGGGTGACGATGCGCTGGATCTCGCCGACCGAGATCGGGTCGACGCCGGCGAAGGGTTCGTCGAGCAGGATCAGGCGCGGCTTGGCGGCCAGGGCACGGGCGATCTCGCAGCGACGGCGTTCACCACCGGACAGGCTGGCGCCGAGCTGGTCGGCCACGTGGCCCAGCTGCAGTTCGTCGAGCAGGCCGCTGAGTTCGCGCTCGCGGCCGGCCGAATCCAGGTCGTCGCGCAGCTCCAGCACCAGGCGCAGGTTGTCGGCCACGGTCAGCTTGCGGAACACCGACGGTTCCTGCGGCAGGTAGCCCACGCCCTGCTTGGCGCGCGTGTACATCGGGTCGCCGGTGATGTCCTGGCCGTCCAGCACGATGCTGCCGGCATCGGCTTCGACCAGGCCCACGATCATGTAGAAGCAGGTGGTCTTGCCGGCGCCGTTGGGGCCGAGCAGGCCGACCACTTCACCGGCATCGAGGGTCAGCCCGAAGTCCTTGACGACTTCGCGCTGCTTGTACTTCTTGCGCAGGCCCTTGGCGACAAGCATTACTTCTTGCTCCCGGCCGCCGGCGCAGCAGGCGTCTTGTTCTTGGGCGGAATGACGGTCCGCACGCGGCTGCCGTCGCCACCGGAATTCATCTCGCCGGTACGGGTGTTGTAGACCATGCGCTGGCCGGCATTGGTGCCGCGCGCGCTGGTCACCTTGTAGTTGCCGGTGAGGGTGATGATCTCGGTCTTGATGTCGTAGTCGATCTTGTCGGCCACCGCGTCCATCCAGGTGCCGTCATCGAGCTGCTGCTTCATCTTGGCCTGCTTGCCGCTGAACACGGCACGCACGGCCTCGCCGTCCTTCATGTGGATCTCGGCCTCGGACGAACGCAGGTCCAGCGAGCCCTGGGTGATGACCACCCCCTGCGACAGCGTGGTCTTGCCGTCGCCGGTGAGGTTGCCGGCCTGTGCGCCGGCGTCGATGTTCATGGGCTCGTTGCGATCGGTGGACTTGGCCTGCGCGAAGGCGGGGACCAGGAGACCAAGGGCGAGCACGGCAGCAAAGGGAATCTTCATCGGGGTCCGTTCTACCGGTGAGGCTGCCCGGTCAGGCCGGGCGGCGGGTGGGGGCTGCGGCCCTGCGCCAGTCGCAATGGCGACGTCGCGGGCCAGCGGCGGAATCAGCGTTGGGGCGTGTAGCGGCCCTTGGACTGGCTGAGGAAATGATACGTGTTGTTCTTCGAATCCACCTCGAACCCGACGCCGGACTGTTCCATGCCCGGACGGGTCATGGTGACCCGGGCATCGGTACGGGCGCGGCTTTCCTTCGGGAACACATCCAGATGGTCGGTACGGAAGGTGGTGGGCACCACGCCGGGGGCGGCCGGGCTGTCGCCGGAAACGTCGCCGCGCAACTTCATCTGGTCGCCCTTGGCGCTGAGCCAGCCGGTCTGCGCGCGCAGGGTCCAGTGCTGGCCGTCCTTGTCGGGCATCTCGAACAGCGGGGTGGTGATGTTGATGGTCTGGTCGCCGCGCTGGCGCTCCAGCAGCGGTGCGCGCAGGGTGGTTGATTCCTTGCCCTGTTCGTCCAGCGCTACGATCTGGAAGTCGTGCAGGATGTAATCCACGCCGACGTCCTGGCCGGCCTGCACCGGCCCCCTGTCGCGATTGCGCAGGGCCGCCCAGCTGCTCAGCAGAGCCGCCAGCAGCAGGCCGACGCCGAGCACGGTGCGCCAGTTCAGCGTCGGAGCGTTCATGCGCCGAACCTCGCCAGCACCGCATCGATGTGCCCCTGCGCGGCCAGCAGCACGTCGCACAGCTCACGGGCGGCGCCACGGCCGCCGTCGCTGCGGGTGGTCCAGTGCACGCGCTCGGCGATCCACGGGTGGGCGTTGGCCGGGGCCACGGCAAGGCCGACCGCGCCCAGCGGCGCCAGGTCCGGCAGGTCGTCACCCATGAACGCCACCTGGTCCAGGCCGATGCCGTGCTGGGCACACAGCACCTGCACGCTGGCCAGCTTGTCGCCTACCGCGATCTGGGTGTCGATGCCCAGATCGGCGCCACGCCGCAGCGCCGACTGGCTGTTGCGCGCGGTGATCAGCACGGGGTGGATGCCGTGCTGCTGCAGCAGTTTCAGACCCAGACCATCCTGCACGAAGTACGCCTTGCTCTCGTTGCCGTCCTTGTCGTAGTACAGCCGACCGTCGGTGAGGGTGCCGTCCACGTCGAAGCAGGCCAGCCGGATACGGGCCGCGGCGGCGTGCAGGTGGGCGGGGAAGGCGGGCAGGGGGGACCAGGGCATCAGGGCATCAGGCTCGATTGGGGCGGGTGCGGGGTACAGTCTGAATGGGGGCTACCGACTCCCGGTTAAACCACCCGGGCCCGCAACAGGTCATGAATGTTCAGCGCGCCGACCGCGCGGCCCTGGCCATCCACCACGATCAGGCCATTGATCTTGTGGGTCTCCATCAGCCGCGCGGCTTCCACCGCCAGCTGGTCGGCGCCGATGGTGCGCGGGTTGCGGGTCATCACCTCGGCGATCTTCGCCGTGCGCACGTCCAGCTCGGTATCCAGCGCACGGCGCAGGTCGCCGTCGGTGAACAGGCCGATCAGCACGCCCTGGGCATCGACCACGGCAGTCATGCCCAGCCGCTTGCGGCTCATCTCCACCAGAGCCTGGCTGAGGCTGGCCCCGGCATCGACCTTGGGCAGGTCCTCGCCGCTGTGCATCACGTCGGTGATGTGCAGCAGCAGGCGGCGGCCGAGGCTGCCGGCCGGGTGCGAGCGGGCGAAATCGTCGGCGGTGAAGCCGCGTGCGTCGAGCAGGGCCACGGCCAGCGCATCGCCCATCACCAGCGAGGCGGTGGTGCTGGAGGTCGGCGCCAGCGCCAGCGGGCAGGCCTCGGCCGGCACGCTGACGTCCAGATGCACGTCGGCAGCCTTGGCCAGGCTGGACTGCGGCCGGCCGGTCATGGAAATCAACACGTTACCCTGGCGCTTGAGCACCGGCAGCAGCATCAGCACCTCGTCCGATTCACCCGAATAGGACAGGGCCAGCACCACGTCATCCTCGGTGATCATGCCCAGGTCGCCGTGGCCGGCCTCGCCCGGGTGCACGTAGAAGGCGGGGGTGCCGGTCGAGGCCAGGGTGGCGGCGATCTTGCGGGCGACGTGGCCGGATTTGCCCATGCCGGTGGCGACCACCCGGCCGCGGCTGCCCAGGATGGCCTGGCAGGCCTGCTGGAACGCCTCGCCCAGCCCGCTGGCCACGGCCTGCAGCGCCTGCTGCTCGATCTCGAACACGCGGCGGCCGCTGGCCACCAGGGCGGCGGGATCGACGGAACGGGGGGGCAGGGAAGACTCGGCCATGCGGACGCCACGCAGCGGAAGTAGAATGAGGGTTCATTTTATTAGGAAAGCCCGTTGGACGCTGACACCATCCGCAACCTGATCGAAACCGGCCTGCCGGGCGCCCGCGCCGACGTGCGTGGCGACGATGGCGTGCATTTCGAAGCGACCGTGGTCTGTGAGGCCTTTGCCGGCAAGATGCCGCTGGCCCGCCACCGGATGGTCTATGCCACCCTGGGCGACCTGATGGGCGGCGCGATCCACGCGCTGGCGCTGAAAACCGTGACCCCGGCCGAAGCCGGCTGAACCGCAGAAGATTCCCAATACATGGCCAAGATCGTTGTGACCGGCGGCGCTGCGCTGCACGGTGAAGTGAGCATCTCCGGCGCCAAGAACGCCGTCCTCCCCATCCTCTGCGCGACCCTGCTGGCCGATGCGCCGGTGGAGATCACCAACGTGCCGCACCTGCACGACGTGGTCACCACGGTGAAGCTGCTGGGCGAACTGGGGGCCAAGGTCACCATCGACCAGGGCACCCTGTCGCGCGGCAGCGCGATCGTGGTCGACCCGCGCTCGGTCAACCAGCACGTAGCGCCCTACGAGCTGGTCAAGACCATGCGCGCCTCGATCCTGGTGCTGGGCCCGCTGCTGGCCCGCTTCGGCGCGGCCGAAGTGTCGCTGCCCGGTGGCTGCGCCATCGGTTCGCGCCCGGTCGACCAGCACATCAAGGGCCTGCAGGCGCTGGGTGCGGACATCGTGGTCGAGAACGGCTTCATCAAGGCCACCGCCAAGCGCCTGAAGGGTGGCCACTTCACCTTCGACATGGTCAGCGTCACCGGCACCGAGAACGTGCTGATGGCCGCCGTGCTGGCCGAGGGCACCACCATCCTCGACAACGCCGCGATGGAACCGGAAGTGACCGACCTGGCGCACTGCCTGATCGCACTGGGCGCGAAGATCGAAGGCCTGGGCACCGCCCGCCTGGTCATCGAAGGCGTCGAGCGCCTGTCCGGTGGCCGCCATGCAGTGCTGCCCGACCGCATCGAGACCGGCACCTTCCTGGTGGCCGCGGCGATGACCGGCGGCAAGGTGACCGTGAACCGCGCGCGCCCGAACACCATGGACGCCGTGCTGTCCAAGCTGGTCGAGGCCGGTGCGACGATCGAGACCACCGAAGACAGCATCACCCTGGACATGCAGGGCAAGCGGCCGAAGGCGGTCAACCTGACCACCGCGCCGTACCCGGCGTTCCCGACCGACATGCAGGCGCAGTTCATGGCGCTCAACTGCGTGGCCGACGGCGTGGGCGTGATCAACGAAACGATCTTCGAGAACCGTTTCATGCACGTCAACGAACTGCTGCGCCTGGGCGCGGACATCCAGGTGGAAGGCCACACGGCGATCGCCCGCGGCCACGAGCGCCTGAGCGGTGCACCGGTGATGGCCACCGATCTGCGCGCGTCGGCGTCGCTGATCCTGGCCGGCCTGATGGCCGACGGTGACACCACCATCGACCGCATCTACCACCTCGACCGTGGCTACGAGAACATCGAAGAGAAGCTGTCTTCGCTCGGCGCCACCATCCGGCGCGTGCCGTGATCCTGCGCGGCCGCTTCAGCCCCCGCCGCAAGGCGCTGCTGGCCCTGGTGCTGATCGTGCTGGCGTGGCTGGGCTATGCCTGGTACGCCAACCTGGCCATCACCAAGGGCATCGAGCAGAAGGACATGGACTGGAATGGCGATGGCACGGTCAGCCGTGACGAGATCATCCAGTCGTTCTATGCCGTTGCGGTGAACGACAGCCAGGAAGGCAACCGCCATTGCCGCACCTTCGTCTGGCGCAGCAGCGGCCAGCAGATCCGGGTGGACTGCCGTACCGAGTTCACGCCGGCCGCGTACAAATAACACGGTAGCGCCGGGCCATGCCCGGCGAG
>JAFAFD010000489.1 GCA_023423675.1 Pseudomonadota bacterium
CGACTGAGGGAAGCCGCCGCAGTCGAGCAAGCTCGACTCTACGAAGCAGCGCAGTCGAGCAAGCTCGACGCCACGAAGCAGGGCAGCCGAGCATGGCTCGGCTCTGCAGGTGCGGGGTCGGGCGTTACGCGTTGCGGTTGCCGCGGCGCATGACGCGCTGCTTTTCGATGGCCCAGTCGCGGTCCTTGGCGGCATCGCGCTTGTCGTGGGTCTGCTTGCCCTTGGCCAGCGCCCCTTCCAGCTTGATCTTGTTCTTGCTCCAGTACATGGCCGTGGGCACGATCGTGTAGCCATCGCGCTCGACCTTGCCGACCAGCTTGTCGATCTCGCTCCGGTGCAGCAGCAGCTTGCGCTCGCGGCGGTCGTTGGCCACCACGTGGGTCGAGGCCTGGATCAACGGGGTGATCTGCGCGCCGATCAGGAAGATCTCGCCCTGCTTCACGTAGGCGTAGGCGTCGATGATGTTGCCGCGCCCGGCGCGGATCGACTTCACCTCCCAGCCCTGCAGGGCCAGGCCTGCCTCGAAGCGTTCCTCGATGTGGTACTCGTGGCGGGCACGCTTGTTCAACGCGATGGTTTTGTTGGCCGTCGCGTTCTTTGCTTTATCCTTGCTGCTGTTCTTGCTCATTTCCGTATTGTCTCCGATTCGGGCCCGCCCGGTCGATTGCCGAAACGCGCCCTCTTTATGCCTACTATCCGCCGCAGCGCCCTGGTCGAACACTCGGCCGCGCGCATGTTCGACCTGGTCAACGACGTCCAGGCCTATCCGCGCCGCTTCCGCTGGTGCTCCGATGCCCGCGTCCTGGAACAGGGCGAGGACCGCCTGGTCGCCCGCCTGGATCTGGGCCTGGGTTCGTTCAGCACCTGGTTCCAGACCGAAAACACCCTGCAGCGCCCGCACAGCATCGATATGCAGCTGCGCGACGGCCCGTTCAAGCAGCTGCACGGTCGCTGGGAATTCCATGCCCTGGCCGAGGATGCCTGCAAGGTCACCCTGACCCTGGAGTTCGAGCCGAAATCCCGCCTGCTCGCGCCGGCGCTGGCGATCGGTTTCCAGGGCCTGGCCGACCGCATGGTCAACGACTTCGTCCGCGTTGCCGACGAGGGCTGAGCGATGATCGAGGTCGAGGTGGTGCTGGCCTGGCCGCAGCAGGTGCTGTCACGCCGGCTGCAGCTGCCGGAAGGCGCAACCGTGGCCGAGGCCATTGCCGCCGCCAACCTTGAAGGCAGTGCCGACTGTCCGGCTGCCGCCGTGCATGGCGTGCTGGCACGCCCGCAGCAGGCGCTGCTGGATGGCGATCGGGTGGAGCTGCTGCGGCCTCTGCAGGCCGATCCCAAGGAAAACCGCCGGCGTCGCGCGCGCGGCGATTGATTCCAGGGTCCCGCCCCGAGGGGCGGACCGAAAGGCTCAGCGGCCCTTCTTCTTGTCCTTGGCCAGGTTGCGGCCGAACTGGCGGACCGTCTGCTGGGCCAGGGCCTTGTCGTTGGCCGGGAAATAGTCGCCTTCCCAACGGGTGACGGTGTCGTTCTCGAAGTACACGGTGAAGTTCTTCACTTCGGTACGGCCGAGACGGTCGATCCGCTGGCTGGCGGTGTAGTCCCAGCGCTGGGCGTGGAACGGGTCCGGCACGGACGGGGTGCCCAGCAGGGCGTTCACCTGCTGCTTGCTCTGCCCGACCTGCAGCTTGGCCACGGCATCTTCCCGGATCAGGTTGCCCTGATAGATGGGTTGCTTGTAGATGATGCCGCACCCGGTGGTGGACAGGGCGACGGCGGCGACCAACAGAAGATTGCGCATCGGTACTGGCGGTTGGGGAAATCAAACCGATGATACACTCCCGGCGTGCCACCGCGACCCAATCCGAGGCAGCTGGCGCTAAATCGCCAATGAACGGAGACCTATGGAAACCCACGACCTGCGTAAAGTCGGCCTGAAGGTGACCCATCCGCGGATGCGGATCCTGGCGCTGCTCGAGCAGCGCGATGCGCAGCACCACCACCACATGACCGCCGAAGACATCTACCGCCAGCTGCTGGAGCACGGCGATGAGATCGGCCTGGCCACGGTGTACCGGGTGCTGACCCAGTTCGAGGCCGCCGGCCTGGTGCTGAAGCACAATTTCGAAGGCGGCCAGGCCGTTTACGAGCTGGACCGCGGCGGCCACCACGACCATATGGTGGACGTGGACAGCGGCAGGATCATCGAATTCGAAAGCCACGAGATCGAGGAGCTGCAGCGCAAGATCGCCGCAGACCACGGCTACGAGCTGGAAGAGCACTCGCTGGTGCTGTACGTGCGCAAGAAGCGCAAGTAAGGTGCTGCAGCCAGCTGCGGATGTACGGAGACCCCGGGCCTGCCCGGGGTTTTTCGTTTCTGGGGTCAGAGCCCTTTGCTGGCGCAAAGGGATCCGACCCCGGCCGACCCATGGGGTCAGATCCCTTTCCACGGGAAAGGGCTCTGACCCCTGACCTCCGCGCCACCTGTGAACTAGACTGCGGATGGACAATCATCTGTGAACTGGATTCACTGGCATGGCACGACCCGACATCAACCGATCCGGCGAACTGGAAGTGTTCGTGCGGGTGATCGAGACCGGCGGCTTCTCCGCTGCCGCGCGCTCGCTGGACATGACGCCCTCGGCGGTCAGCAAGCTGGTGGCGCGGCTGGAGCAGCGGCTGGGTACGCGCCTGCTGCAGCGTTCCACCCGCCAGCTGCAGCTGACCCCGGAAGGCTGTGCGTTCTACGAGCGCGGCCTGCGCGTGCTGGCCGACCTGGAGGAGGCCGAGCGCTGCGCCAGCGCCCACGCCGAGCCGCGCGGGCGCCTGCGGGTCAATTCCAACGTGCCCTTCGGCCAGCACTTCCTGCTGCCGCTGCTGCCCGGCTTCCTGCAGCAGAACCCGCAGGTGGGCGTGGACCTGACCCTGAACGACGAGGTGATCGATCTGCTGGAGCAGCGCACCGACGTGGCCGTGCGCGCCGGGCCGCTGAAAAGCTCCAGCCTGGTGGCGCGGCGGCTGGGCTCGACCCGGATGATGATCGTCGCGGCGCCGGCCTATGCGCAGCGCCATGGCCTACCGCACACGGCCGAGGCGCTGCAGGCACACAACCGGCTGGATATCGGCCACGCGCGGGCGATGCAGGGCTGGCCGGTGCTGCAGGATGGGCGCGAGCGGATGGTACTGCCCAGCGGCAATGCCCGCGCCAGCAATGGCGATGCGCTGCGCCAGCTGGTGCTGGGTGGGCTGGGCATGGCACGGCTGGCGGCGTTCCAGGTGCAGGCTGACATTGCGGCGGGGCGTTTGCTGCCGGTGCTGGAGGAGGCCAACCCGGGTGACCTGGAAGAGGTGCACGCGGTGTTCCTGGGGCAGGGGGGATACCTGCCGCTGCGGGTGCGCGCGTTCCTCGATTTCCTGGTGGAGCACGTGGATCTGGCGCGCCCGCTGGGGTGACGCGGTGGTTGTAGAGTCGAGCCATGCTCGACTGCTCTTGGTCGAACGCCAGAAGCAGTCGAGCAT
>JAFAFD010000006.1 GCA_023423675.1 Pseudomonadota bacterium
CCGTTGGTCGGCACGGGCTCGGATCTGGTCGACACAGTAGAGCCACGCCATGCGTGGATGACGTGGAAACGACCGGAATGGGCTTCTGCGGCTTCCTGGGGTCAGAGCCCTTTCCTGCGGAAAGGGATCCGACCCCGTTTTGAGGCTTACGACTTCTTGATGGCGTGGCCGCCGAATTCGTTGCGCATCGCCGAGAGCAGGCGGTCGGTGAACGAATTGGATTCGCGCGAGCGCAGGCGTTCCAGCAGCGACAGGGTGATCACCGGCGCGGGCACGTCCAGGGCAATGGCTTCGGCGACGGTCCAGCGGCCTTCGCCGGAATCCTCGACGTACGGGGCGATGCCATCCAGCGACGGATTGCGCTTGAGCGCTTCGGTGCTCAGGTCCAGCAGCCACGAACGCACCACGCTGCCGTGGCGCCAGACTTCAGCCACCTGGGCCAGGTCCAGTTCCATTTCCTGCTTGCGCTCCATCAGCGCGAAGCCTTCGGCATAGGCCTGCATCATTCCGTACTCGATGCCGTTGTGGACCATCTTTGTGATGTGGCCGGCGCCGGACGGGCCGACACGGCCCCAGCCGCGATCCTCAGCCGGGGCCAGGGTGCGCAGCAGCGGCGCGACCTGTTCGACCACCGCGGCGTCGCCACCGACCATCAGGCTGTAGCCTTCCTGCAGGCCCCAGACGCCACCGCTGGTGCCGCAGTCGACGTAGCCCAGGTCATCCTCGGCCAGCGCCTTGGCGCGGCGGATCGAGTCCTGGTAGTTGGAGTTGCCGCCGTCGATGACGATATCGCCTTCGGCCAGGTGCGGGGTCAGCTGGCCCAGGGTCTGGTCGACGGTTTCGCCGGCCGGCACCATCAGCCACACCACGCGCGGCACCGGCAGCGCAGCAACCGCTGCGGCCAGCGAATCGACAACCTCAAGGCCGGCCTCGGCCGCGCGCTGGCGGGCACCCTCGCCCGGGTCGTAGCCGACCACGCGGTGGCCGCCGCGATGCAGGCGTTGGGCCATGTTGGCGCCCATACGGCCGAGGCCGATCATTGCAATGTCCATTGTTTCACCTTCAGTTGGGGTCTAGGGTCAGGCTGCCTGGCCGGCCGGTCGCCGCGCAGTGGCGCAGCTGCGCCTCGCGCCAACGCCGGAAGAGCGTGGTATGCAGATTGTGCAACGCCAGGTCGATGGAAAACGGCGTGCGTGGGTTGCGGTCGAGCAGGCGGATGATGTGGTAACCGATGGGACGTATACCGCGTGGGTGCACATAGATCACGAACTGCCGGTAGAACGGATCGTCCAGCAGCTGGTCCATGCGCGCCAGCGTGGCTTGGTAGCGCGGTTGCAGCTGCGCGCGCAGGCCGGGGTCGCGTTCGTACAACAGGCGTTCGAAGTAACGGCGGCCGAGCCGGGGAATGCCCTGCGCCAGCTTCCACAGTTCAGCATTGCGCTGGTCGTACCAGGCTAGCCCGCCGTGCGTGGCCAGCGCCTGTGCCGCGTCTGCGCCCACGTCGACGACGATGAAGTTCTCGGCCTGGTTGCTCAGGTCGTCCAGCGTGGCGACATCGCCCACGTGTTCAATGAAACCCGGCACGCCGAGGAAGGCGCTGCGCCCCATCGCCGCAGTGCGCACTGCTTTGCCATCAGCGAAGAACTCACCGGCTTGCGCGCCGAGCAGGATGCTGTCGGTGTCGTGCAGGCCCAGAAAAGTGCCGATCGACAACTCGCCAGACGCGAATTCGGCATCGAAGGCGGCATCGCCGTACAGCTCACGCTGGGTGGCCAACTGGGCGACCTGGCGGCCCACGCCACATTCGGCGCGCACGTTGCCGGTGTAGAACGTATCCAGCGCGCGGCTGTTGCCGGCCAGCGGCGTATAGCCACGGCCGAAGCTGCGGGTGTTCTGCCAGCCCTGTGAGGGTGCGCCGCGTGCGCCGAAGCCGATCCAGCCCAGCTGCAGGCCGCTGAAGCGGAACCCAGGGTTGTCCTGCAGCGCCTGCGCGGCGCGTTGCGCCGCTGCGCCCAGTTCGAAGGTGTAGGCGCAGACCGTGGCCGGATCGTCGAGCAGACGCTGCAACAGGGTCTGCCGCGCGTCGTCGGTCATCGACGCCGGCCAGCGCACCAGCAGGTCGCCGGCCAGCTGCGCAGCCTGCAGCGACGCGCGCGTGCAGACCGGCCCGCCGTGGATGCTCGGCGCTTCTATCGTGGCAGTTTCGAAGCGCCAGCCCAGCCGCTGCAGCAGGCCCTGCGCGCACGCGCCGCTCGCGGCGCTGCCAAGCACGGGCCAGCCCAGCAGCAGGGCCAGCCCCAGCGCCCTACCCTTCATCGTCAGCCCTGTTCGGCTGCAGGTTGCGGGACGGGCTCGTCGGGTCTGGGGGTGGCCGGTGCCTCGGGCGCAGGGGCAGGTACAGCCGCCGGTGCGGGCTCCCGCACCGCCGCCGGTTGCGGGTCCGACGCAGGCGTAGGCGTAGGCTTCGCCGCTGCGGCCGCCGGCAGGTACTGGTGCAGGCGGTCGAAGAAGCGGCGGTAGAAATCGGAATCGGTGATCGTGCTGCTGGCGACCTTCACCAGCGAATCATCGTTGCTGCCGAACGGCAGCGACACCGAGCCCAGCGCACCCACGCCGACGCTGGCCGAGGTAGGACTCTTCTTCAGCGCATAGCGGTCCTGTACGGCGCTGACGAACACCAGCGCCTGCTCGCTGCCGCGGGGTGCGCAGGAAATGCGCAGCACCAGCTGCTCATGGTCGTCCTCGCGCACCTGGAAGTTCTTGTTGCCTTCCACCTGTCCATCGTCGGCACGCGCGATCGCGTAGCCCTGGCTGAGCAGCGTGCGGCGTGCCGCTTCACAGGCCTCGGCCGGGCGGCCATCGACGGTGCGCGAGAAGGTGTCGCCCGAATCGAAGGATTCGCGCAGCAGGCTGTTGTCGGCGGCACGGCCACCGCAACCAGCCAGGACCAGGGTACTGGCCACGGCCAGCAGGGACAGCGGAAGACGGGAGGCCCGCATGGGTACTCCTGCGAGAACGGAAGCCCCAAGGGTAGACCCGGGGCCGTGTGCGCCGGGTCGAAGCCCCCACCCCCGTTGCTCCCGGTTCATGCACAAAAAAGGGGACGGAGGGGATTAACTCATTTGTGGCACAAACGACTTAATCCCCTCCGTCCCCTTTTTAGCGGGTCAGTCGGCCCAGCGGCCGGCGCCGGTGGACTGCGGCAGCACCTGGGCCGACAGCGGGCGGTCGGTCTCCAGCAGGTTCACCGCATCGGACAGGATCGAGGCCGATTCACGCAGCAGCGGGTCCGGACGCTTCTCGGCGGCCTTCTCGCGGGCGGCATCCTTGACGATGTCGCGCTCGTTGCCGGTCAGGCCGTCATCGCTGCTGTCATCGGCCAGCGGGTCCAGGGCCAGGCCCAGTTCCTTGCGGATGACCTGGCGGTCCTTGCGCTGCTTGTCCTGGCGCTCACGCTCGGCCAGACGGGTGGCTTCGTTGAGCGAGACGTACTTCTTGGCCGCCTCGGTGCGGAACTGCTGCACGTCCTCGTTCCACCACTGGAATTCCTTGTCGGTGGCGATACGGGCTTCGTGGCGCGTTTCCAGCTTCGGCAGCAGCGGCGCGAAGTTGCCGTACTGGGTGTGCGGCACGGCGGCGATGCGGGTCCACGGCAGCGCGTTGTCGTAGGTGCTTTCGCCGAATTCGGTCGCATCGACGCTGGCCGGGAAGGCCAGGTCCGGCACCACGCCCTTGTGCTGGGTGCTGCTGCCGCTGATGCGGAAGAACTGGGCGATGGTCAGCTTCACCTGGCCGAAGCGCTGGGTCTCGCCACTCGGCCAGCGGTCGAGGTCGACGATGTTCTGCACGGTGCCCTTGCCGAAGCTGGTTTCACCGATGACCAGGCCACGGCCGTAATCCTGGATGGCACCGGCGAAGATCTCCGACGCCGAAGCCGAGCCACGGTTGATCAGCACGGCCAGCGGGCCGTCCCAGGCAACACCCTGGTTGCGGTCGCTGTTGACGGTGACGCGGCCACCGGATTCGCGCACCTGCACCACCGGGCCCTGCTCGATGAACAGGCCGGTCAGTTCGATTGCTTCATCCAGCGAACCACCGCCGTTGTTGCGCAGGTCCAGCACCACGCCGTCCAGCTTGTCGGTCTTGAAGCCGGCCAGCAGCTTGGCGACGTCGCGGGTGGCCGAGGCGTAATCGGCGGCGTTGCGGCGACGGCCTTCGAAATCCTGGTAGAAGGTCGGCAGCTTGATCACGCCCACCTTGCGCTCGGGCTGGCCATCCTTGCCCGGGATGGTCATGGTCTCGCCCTTGGCGGCCTGTTCGGCCAGGCGCACCTTCTGACGGGTCAGCAGCAGGGTGTGGTGCTTGCCGTCCACGCCGTCCTCGGCGGAGATGAACTCCAGGCGGACCTGGGTGTCCTTGGCGCCACGGATCTTGGCCACCACGTCATCGATGCGCCAGCCGATCACATCGTCCACCGGCCCGGACTTGCCCTGGCCGACGCCGACGATGCGGTCGCCCGGCTTCAGGGTGCCGTCCACGGCGGCCGGACCACCGGCGATGATCTCGCGGATCACCACCATGTCGTCCTGGCGCTGCAGCTGCGCGCCGATGCCTTCCAGCGACAGCGACATCGCCTGGTTGAAGTTCTCGGCGGTGCGCGGGGTGAAGTAGTCGGTGTGCGGGTCGACGGCGCTGGTGTAGGCGTTCATGAAGAACTGGAAGACGTCCTCGCCCTTCAGCTCGTTGACGGTCTTTTCCAGCGTCGCGTAACGCTTGTCCAGGGTCTTGCGGATGTCGTCGGACTTCTTGCCGGCCAGCTTCAGGCGCAGCCAGTCGTTCTTCACCGACTTGCGCCACAGCTCATCGAGCTCGGCGTTGCTGGCCGCCCACGGCACGTCCTTGCGGTCGTACTCGAAGCGCTCGTCGGTGGTGAAGTCCGGTTCCTGCTTCAGCAGCTTGCGCGCGTAACCGACGCGCTCGCCGACGCGCTGCTTGTAGACGGCGAACACTTCAAAGGCAGGCTCCAGCTCGCCGCCGCGGATGGCGTTGGCGATGCCGGCCTGGAACGGCGCGAAACGGGTCACGTCGGCCTGGGTGAAGTACTGCTTGCCGCCGTCGAGGGTTTCCAGGTAACGCTTGAACACGTCCTTGGAGGTGGCCTCGTCAAGCGCGCGCGGCCGGTAGGCGTAGCGGCTGTCGGACAGCAGGCCGTAGACCAGCTTGGAGGTGGTGACCTGGTCGGCGGTCGCGGCCGCCGGCAGCGCCGGCGAGTCGGCCTTGGCCGCCAGCGCCAACGGCGCGACCAGCGCCAGGGCCATCAGGAATGCGGGGGCTTTGAATTTCATGAACGTGCTCGAAGGCGCCTTGCCAAGGGGGAGACTGCAGGGTGTTCAGACACCACGACAGTGCCGAAAGTTGCCGTGTTTGTCACCCGGCCGCGTTCGGTGGAAATCCAGCCTAGCGGGGCCGGTGTAGCAAATTGTGAATGCAGGGGGTAGCGCCGGGCCATGCCCGGCGAGTGCAGCAGAAGACAGATGGGTCAAAGGCGTGCGAACCAAGGTTCGCACCCACCGGGGCGGTTCGCC
>JAFAFD010000012.1 GCA_023423675.1 Pseudomonadota bacterium
CAGCACGCCGGCCACGGCCGGGTCCAGCTTGTAGATCGGTTCGCGGCGGGCGTAATCGCTCAGCGCGGCGTTGAGCAGGCCGCGCGTACGCGAGTCGAGGCGACCGCCCTGGCTGGCCGGGGTGAAGTCATCCACGGTCGGGTCCTGCAGGTGGAAGCCCTGGGTCTGCGCGTCGTAGCGCAGGCCGCTGCTGAGCTTCACCTTGCCCAGGTTGGTCGGGGTGCCGCCGGAGGTGGCCAGTGCCAGGTCCATGCCGAGGTCGAGGCGTTCGCCGGCCGGCAGGCTCAGCTGCGGGTGGCTCATGGTCAGCGCGATCACGCCGCCCAACGCATCCTGGGTGCGCGGGAAGCTGCCATCCAGATACTGCTGCACGTCGCTGGCGCCGACGGACAGTTCGCGCCCGGAAATCGAGGGGGCCGCCTGCGCACCGATCGCGGCGGCGATCAGCACGGTGGACGCGGCAAGGCGGGTCATCAGGGAACGCAGGCGCATGGCGGTGACCGGGGCGATGAATGAGGGCTACAGAGTAGCTTTGCACGCTGAATCCTGCGTGCATGCCACTGCAACGGTTCAGTCCAGCGTTGGTTGCAGCTGCGCCGACTGGATCTGCCAGCTCTGGCCATCGGCGCGGGGCTGCACGCGGTACCAGCCGTGGTAGCGGAACACGCCCTCGCCGGTGGTGGCGCGGATGCGTACTGGTACCTCCAGCAGGCGCGACGGCTGCTGCTCATCGCGGGGCACGGCGGGGTCGCTGTCCAGGCGCAGGTTGCGCACGTCCGGCAGCAGGCGCAGTGCGGCATCGTCGGCACGCCGCGGATCGGGCGGGGCGATGGCCCAGGCAGCATCGATGCCGGCCTTGTTGCGGTTGAGCAGGTCCAGCACATAGCGGTTGAGCAGCTGGGACGGCGTTTCACCATCCGCGGCGACCGCGCCATACAACGGATCGATGGCCGGCGATGCGACGGTGGCTGCGTCGGGTGAGACAGCGGGACGGCCTGCTTCGGCCGCTGGCGCTTCGGCGGGCGGCGGCACGGCGGCGGCCTCATCGGATGGTGTCTGCCTGGAACAGCCCAGCAGGGTCACCGTCATCATCAACAACAGGGCACTGCGCATGTCTGCCTCCTCCCCGAGGCGACCTGGAGGAGGGCAGTGTATCGGCAGCGTCCGGATCAGCGCGACGTGGGCAGCTGTTCCAGTGCGTCCAGTGCCGGCAGCACCTGCGCCGCCACGGCGGCCAACGCGTGGCCGTCGGTGTCGGCGTGGCGCTGCACGATATCGCGCAGCAGCTGGGTGGCGACCACCAGGGTGGCGCGTTCGTCACCGCTGAGGCCGGCCGTGCGCGGGGCGCTTTCCAGCAGGCGCATCAGGTCGCGGCTGGCGCGATGTTCCAGTTCGATGGTGCAGCGCCCGGTGCACTGGTGCCCGTCCTTTTCGATCGGGGTCACCGAGATCCGGTAGCGGGTGGAGGGGCTGGCCATGAGGGTGTGCTCGCCTGGGTCTGGAGGGATGTGCCCACCATAGGCAAGGCCGCGACCGGCGGCGACGGCCGGGGCTGCACGCAGTGTTCCACCCGGTCCGTTTCCGACACGGAAAAACCGGGCCACAGCCAATGCTGGTGCGGCTGTCGGCGGGGACGGTGCGGGCGCGGAAACGCTGTGTTGCGGTTTGCGCGGGGTCGTGGCGCCGGCGCAAACAAAAACGGGACGGCCTGCGCCGTCCCGTCGAAAGATGCCGTTGGGCGCGCGCTTAGAGCGCGGCGTCCTTCAGCTTCTTCAGCGGGCGCACCTTCAGCTTGGTGGTGGCCGGCTTGGCAGCGAACCACTGCTCTTCCTTGGTGAACGGGTTGATGCCCTTGCGCTTCGGCTTGGCCGGCACGCTGACGGTGGAGATCTTCAGCAGGCCCGGCAGGGTGAAGGAGCCAGCGCCCTTCTTGTGCACCGAGGAAGCAACGGCGGTTTCAAGCGAGGCCAGCACCGCGCGCACGTCCTTGGCGACAACGCCGGACGCTTCAGCGATGTGTGCAACCAGGCCCGACTTGGTCAGCACTTCCTTGATCGGCTTCGGAGCGGCCGGCTTGGCGGCAGCCTTCGTCGCGACTTTCTTCACTGCCTTTTTCGGGGCAGCCTTCTTAGCGGTCTTTGCCATGGTTTCCTGTTCCGTGAACGGTTGGTTGTGTGGTCGGCGCCGAACCCCGTCGGCAAGCGCAATGTAGGGCAACTCTCGAGCGCCGCCAATAGCCCGGAGCGCGGAAAGTGCATGTTTTTTCATATCCAGGCCGATTGAGTACATGTCCGGATACACGAAAACGGGGCCTGCGCTGCACTGCGCAATACGCGGTGCGGACAGCGGGAACTGCGCGAAACCGCTGAAAACAAGGGAAAAATCTGTTTCGTGCTGGCGAGGAAGTGTCCAGCGGGCTGGCCCGGGACAGCCGCATTGCCTGCGGCGGGGCGACGCAGGGCTAACGCGCGCCGTGCGAGGGTGGCCGTTCATCACCGCCACGCAGGAGCAGCACATGGGAATCTCGCGACACGCCACCGCGCACTGGGAAGGGGACCTGAAGTCGGGCAAGGGCCAGTTGAACACGCCGCAGAGCGGCCTGCTGGACAAGACCCGCTACGGCTTCAACAGCCGCTTCGGCGACGAGAAAGGCACCAACCCGGAGGAGCTGATCGCCGCCGCGCACGCCGGCTGCTTCACCATGGCGCTGTCGGCCAAACTGGGTGACGCCGGGTTTACACCGACCTCGCTGGATACCGAAGCCAAGGTCGATCTGTCGATGGAAGGTGGCCCGCAGCTGTCGCAGATCCGGCTGAAGGTGAAGGCCGTGGTGCCGGGCATCGACGCCGCGCAGTTCCGCGCGATCGCCGACGACGCCAAGCAGAACTGCCCGGTGTCCAAGGCGCTGAGCGCGGTGCCGATCAGCCTGGAAGCCGAGCTGGGCTGAGGCGCTGCCTCTGTAGAGCCGAGCCTACGCTCGGCTCCCGCCGCTGCCGCGCTCTGGCCGAAGAGCAGCCGAGCATGGGCTCGGCTCTACGGCTGCTCTTCACCAATCAATGGTGCCGCTGATCACCGTCTGCACCTGTCCGCCGGACCACACCTCGCCGTCCTCATCCACGCGCAGGGTCAGCCGCGCATCGTGGCCGACCTCGCGTCCCTGGCTGACTTCATACGGTTCGCGGCCGCGCGGCAGCACGCCACGCAGGTCCAGCCACGCGGCCAGCACGGCATTGGCCGCACCCGAGGCGGCATCCTCGAAGCGCCGCCCGTTGCCGACGAAGGCGCGCACGGCCAGGTCGAAACCTTCGCCGCCATCGCTGAACGCATAGGCGAACACGCCCATGCTGTCGGTGGATTCGGCCAGCGCGGCGACCGCGTCCCAGTCCGGCTGCAGTGCACGCAGCGCGGCCTCGTCGGCCACCTGCACCACCCACCAGCTGCGGCCGCCCTGCATGCGCGCCGGCGGCAGTGCGCCCAGCGGCCAGCCCTGCAACGCGGCCTGCAGGCGCGGATCATCGGCCTGCACGGTTTCGGCCAGCTGCGCGCGCGGGGTCCGGATGGCGATGCGCTGTCCGGCGCCTTCGCCGATCACCTGCAGCGGCAGCAGGCCGGCGATGCCGTCCTGCACCAGCACGCCCTCCACCGGTGCGGCCAGACCGGCCTGCAGCACCGCAGGGGCGGTGCCGACGCTGGGGTGGCCGGCGAAGGGCACCTCCTTCTGCGGGCTGAACATGCGCAGCCGGTAGCTGCTGCCAGCGGTCTGCGGCGCGAATACGAAGGTGGTTTCCGGCAGCCGGGTCCAGCGCGCGATGGCCTGCATGGCGGTGTCGTCCAGGCCCTCTGCGTCGAGCACCACGGCCAGCGGATTGCCGGCGCCGGCGCGCGGCGAGAACACATCCAGTTGCAGGAAACGGCGTGCGGACATCAGGGAAAACTCCAGGAAATGGGGAAATGGTAGCGCGGGGCCATGCCCGCGAGCGCGCAGCGCGGTGCGGTGATGCCGCCGGGCATGGCCCGGAGCTACCAGCGGATCTGGCCGTCGATCACCGGCTGCACCTTGCCGCCGATCCACACCGTGCCTTCGGCATCGACACGCACATGGACATGGCCGTCGCGGCCGACTTCGTGGCCCTGGCTGGCCACGTAGGCATCAGTGCCGCCGGGCAGGGCGCCACGTTCGCGCAGCCAGGCGCCGATCAGCGCGTTGGCGCTGCCGGTCACCGGGTCTTCGGGCACGTTCACCGCATCGCCCGGGCAGAACGCGCGCACCACGCGGCTGTGCCCCGCAGCAGGTTCATCGGCGAACACCGCTACGCCGGTCGCGCCGGTGGCATTGGTCCAGTCGCGCAGGGCGGCCATGTCCGGGGCCAGGCCGCGCACGGCGGCGGCATCGCGCAGCGGCAGCAGCCACCAGCGCGGGCCGTTGTCCCACAGCTCGGGGGCATGGCCGTCGGCGGCCAGGGCCAGCAGCGGTTCCGGTACCTGGCCGGGCGCGGTGGGCAGGTGGCGGGCCGGCGGGCTGGCCAGTTCGATGGTCGGCGCCTCGGCCGGGCCGCTCACCCGCACCGGCAGCAGGCCGGCGGCGCATTGCTGGACCAGGGCGCCGCCGTCTCCCGGTGTGGCCAGGCCACAGGTGACCGCCGCCCAGGCCGCGCCGCCGCTGGGGTGGCCGGCGAACGGCAGCTCGCTGCCCGGGGTGAAGATGCGGATGTGGTAATCGGCACCGGCGGCGCTGGGCTGCAGGAAGAACACCGTCTCGGACAGGTTCAGCCACGCCGCCAGCGCCTGCATGCGCCCGGCGGACAGTCCGTCGGCGCCAAGCACCACGCCCAGTGGGTTGCCGCTGCCGGGCTGGTGGGCGAAGACATCAAGCTGCAGGTAGCGGAAGGCGGCCATCGGCGGGTCCATTGGGCTTAGAATCGAACGTTCCGCCCCCTTGGGCGGCTCCCCCACATTACACATAGCCTATCCATGTCAGCTTCCCCCCTTGTCGATCGTTGGATCGTACTGAAGTTCGGCGGCACCTCGGTGTCGCGTCGCCACCGCTGGGACACGATCGGGAAGCTGGCGAAAAAACGCGCGGAAGAGACCGGTTCGCGCGTGCTGGTGGTGGTCTCGGCGCTGTCCGGGGTCACCAACGAGCTGACCGCGATCGCCGATGGTGCGTCGGACAGCCGCGACCGCGTGGCCGCCCTGGTCGAACGCCATGAGGGCTTCCTGGTCGAGCTCGGCCTGGGCCGCGAGGTGCTGGGCGAACGCCTGGCCGCCCTGCAGGGCCTGCTGGATGACCCGCGCGCAACCACCCGCCCGCTGGAATGGCAGGCCGAAGTGCTGGGCCAGGGCGAACTGCTGTCCTCGACCCTGGGCGCGGCCTACCTGCACGCCTCGGGCCTGGACATGGGCTGGATGGACGCCCGCCAGTGGCTGGATGCGATGCCGCCGCAGCCGAACCAGAGCGAGTGGTCGCAGCGCCTGTCGGTGAACTGCCAGTGGCGCGCCGACGCCGACTGGATGCAGCGCTTCCGCGCGCAGCCGACCCGCCTGCTGATCACCCAGGGCTTCATTTCCCGTCACGCCGACGGCGGCACCGCCATCCTCGGCCGCGGTGGCTCGGACACCTCGGCGGCGTACTTCGGTGCGCTGCTCGGCGCCAGCCGCGTGGAAATCTGGACCGACGTGCCGGGCATGTTCAGCGCCAACCCGAAGGACGTGCCGGACGCGCGTCTGCTGACCCGCCTGGACTATTACGAAGCGCAGGAAATCGCCACCACCGGCGCCAAGGTGCTGCACCCGCGCTCGATCAAGCCGTGCCGCGACGCCGGCGTGCCGATGGCCATCCTCGATACCGAGCGCCCGGAACTGCCGGGCACCAGCATCGACGGCAATGCCGCGCCGGTGCCGGGGGTGAAGGCGATCAGCCGCCGCAACGGCATCGTGCTGGTGTCGATGGAAGGCATCGGCATGTGGCAGCAGGTCGGCTTCCTGGCCGATGTGTTCGGCCTGTTCAAGAAGCATGGCCTGTCGGTGGACCTGATCGGTTCGGCCGAAACCAACGTCACCGTGTCGCTGGATCCGTCCGAGAATCTGGTCAACACCGATGTGCTGGCCGCGCTGTCGGCTGACCTGTCGCAGATCTGCAAGGTGAAGGTGATCGTGCCGTGCGCGGCCATCACCCTGGTCGGCCGTGGCATGCGTTCGCTGCTGCACAAGCTGTCGGACGTGTGGGCCACCTTCGGCCGCGAGCGCGTGCACATGATCTCGCAGTCGTCCAACGACCTGAACCTGACCTTCGTCATCGACGAGGCCGATGCCGATGGCCTGCTGCCGATTCTGCACGCCGAGCTGATCGACAGCGGCGCGATGCCGGTGGAAGAGACCGAAGTGTTCGGCCCGCGCTGGCGCGAGATCGCCGGCACCGTGCGCCCGCGCGGCACGCCGTGGTGGCGAGGCCAGCGTGCGCACCTGCTGCAGCTGGCCGACGCCGGTACGCCGCGCTACGTCTACCACCTGCCGACCGTGCGTGCCCGCGCCCGTGCGCTGGCCGCGATCAAGCCGATCGACCAGCGCTACTACGCGATCAAGGCCAACAGCCACCCGGCCATCCTGCAGCTGCTGGAAGCCGAAGGCTTCGGCCTGGAATGCGTGTCGCACGGCGAGCTGAAGCACGTGTTCCAGCACCTGCCGGAACTGTCGCCCAAGCGCGTGCTGTTCACCCCCAGCTTCTGCCCGCGCGAAGAGTACGAAGCCGGCTTCGCGTTCGGCGTCACCGTCACCGTGGACAACCTGGAAGCGCTGCAGCGCTGGCCGGATCTGTTCCGCAACCGCGAAATCTGGCTGCGCGTGGACCTGGGCCGTGGCGAAGGCCACCATGCCAAGGTCCGCACCGGCGGCAAGGATTCCAAGTTCGGCCTGCCGATGGCGCGCGTGGACGAGTTCGTGCGCACCGCCACCGATCTGGGCACCCGCGTGGTCGGCCTGCATGCGCACCTGGGCAGCGGCGTGGAAACCGCGCAGCACTGGCGCCTGATGTGCGATGAGCTGGCCGGTTTCGCCCGCCGCATCGGCAGCGTGCAGACCATCGACATCGGTGGTGGCCTGCCGATTCCGTACAGCGAGGAAGACGAGCCGTTCGACCTGGACGCCTGGGCCGAGGGCCTGGCCGAGGTCAAGGCGCTGCACCCGGCGTTCCGCCTGGCGATCGAGCCGGGCCGCTACCTGGTGGCCGAATCGGGCGTGCTGCTGACCCATGCCACCCAGGTGGTGGAAAAGGACGGCGTGCGCCGCGTCGGCCTGGATGCCGGCATGAACACGCTGATGCGCCCGGCCCTGTACGACGCCTGGCACGACATCGAGAACCTCAGCCGCCAGGGCGGTTATGCCGAAGCGGCGTTCGATGTGGTCGGCCCGATCTGCGAATCCAGCGATGTGTTCGGCAAGCGCCGCAAGCTGCCGGTGTCGACCGCGCCGGACGACGTGATGCTGATCGCCGACGCCGGTGCCTACGGCTATGTGATGGCCAACATCTACAACCAGCGGGCGATGCCGCGCGAAGACGTGATCGAGTGATCGTCGCCCTCCGCGCCCTGCACCCGCCCACCGACACGTCCTGCGCCTTCGCGCGGGGCGTGCCTGACCGCGCTTGAACTGGATTCACCATGACTGCTTTCGATAAACACCAGGTTTCCCGCTTCCGCTTCGTCCGCTGTGAATTCGCCGCGGATACCGGCGTGGCCAAGCTGGTCTACGCCTTCGACGACGGCCCGGAGATGGTGGAAACCATCACCGTGCCCGGCGCCCCGTTCGTGCTGGACGAGGCGCGCGCGGGCGCGGTGCAGCGTGCGCTGCAGCTGCTGCACCTGATCGCCGGTGTCAGCTACTACAAGGCGGGCGTGCCGGAAACGGTCAGCATCGACAGCTATGCCATCGATGCCGACACCGCAGCGCTGGTGGAAACGGTCTACCTCAACGGCCTGGGCGAATTCGCCTACCGCAACGGCCTGAACCTGCGCGGGCGTTTCCGCCTGCCGGTGCAGGGCGACGCGGTGCAGGCGCCGGTGCTGGGCCTGCAGCCGCATGCGCTGGTGGCCATCGGCGGCGGCAAGGATTCGCTGGTCAGCATCGAAGCGCTGCGCCGTGCCGGCGTGGACGAGACGGTGACCTGGATCGGCGGTTCGCAGCTGATCCGCGCCTGTGCCGAGCGCACCGGCCTGCCGACCCTGAACCTGGGCCGCGCGCTGGCGCCGGAGCTGTTCGAGCTGAACCGCCAGGGCGCTTGGAACGGGCATATCCCGGTGACTGCGGTGAACTCGGCGATCATGGTGCTGGCCGCGCTGCTGCAGGGCGTGGACCAGGTGGTGTTCTCCAACGAGCGTTCGGCCAGCTACGGCAGCCAGATTCCAGGCACTGGCGAAGTGAACCACCAGTGGTCCAAGGGCTGGGCGTTCGAGCAGGCCTTCGGCAACCACGTGCAGAAGCAGGTGGCCGCCGATCTGCAGTACTACTCGCTGCTGCGCCCGATGTCCGAGCTGGCGGTGGCCCGCCAGTTCGCCAAGAGCGATTTCTACGACGCGCATTTCTCCAGCTGCAACCGCAACTTCCACATCCTCGGCGAGCGCCCGGTGAACCGCTGGTGCGGCGTCTGCCCGAAGTGCCACTTTGTGTTCCTGGCGCTGGCCCCGTTCATGCCCAAGACCCGCCTGGTGCGCATCTTCGGTCGCAACCTGCTGGACGACGCCGGCCAGGCCGGTGGCTTCGATGCGCTGCTGGAGTTCCAGGACCACAAGCCGTTTGAATGCGTGGGCGAAGGCCGCGAATCGCGTGCGGCGATGGCGACCCTGGCGCAGCGCCCGGAATGGAAGGAAGACGTGCTGGTGAAGCGCTTCTGCAACGAGATCCAGCCGCAGCTGGGTGCCGCTGAACTGGAACTGGCGCCGCTGCTGCAGCTGCAGGGCGAGCACCGCATTCCGGCCGCGCTGTGGGAACGTGTGCGTGAAGATTTCACAGCTTGAAGGAAAGCGCGTTGCGCTGTGGGGCTGGGGTCGTGAGGGCCGTGCGGCGTTTGCCGTGCTGCGCGCGCGCCTGCCTGCGCTGGCCCTTAGCCTGTTCTGCCCGGCCGCCGAGGCCGAGGCCGCGCGTGCGGAAACGCAGGGTCAGCTGGACGTGCGCGGTGAACCTACTGCCGAGGCGCTGGCCGCGTTCGACGTGGTGATCAAGTCGCCCGGCATCAGCCCCTACCAGCCGATTGCGCTGGCGGCGGCAGGGCAGGGCACGGCCTTCATCGGCGGCACCGCCCTGTGGTTTGCCGAGCACGCGGCTGAAGATGGCATCGTGCACGACACCGTGTGCGTGACCGGCACCAAGGGCAAGAGCACCACCACCGCGCTGGTCGCGCACCTGCTGCGCGCCGCCGGCCACCGCACCGGACTGGTCGGCA
>JAFAFD010000072.1 GCA_023423675.1 Pseudomonadota bacterium
GCCGGAGGCCACGGCCAGCAAGCCCGAAGCCCCGGCCGCGCCGGCCGCTCCGGCTGCCAGCGGTGTCGGTTTCGCCGTGCAGCTGGGCGCGTTCGGCCAGGCCAATGATGCCAATGCACTGCGCGACAAGGTCCGCGCCGCCGGTTTCAGCGCCTTCGTCGAGCAGGTCCGCACCGAAAAGGGCACCCTGCACCGCGTGCGGGTCGGGCCGGTGGCCAACCGCGCCGACGCCGAACAGCTGAAGGCGCAGGTCGCCGCCAAGGTCGGCGTGGCCGGCATGGTGCGCCCGCACCCATGACCTGCCCGCAGCCCCGTTGCCAGCGCCGCCGAAGGAGCGGGGCGCCATGATCGACGTGGTGCTGCTGTTCGTGATTGCCGCCTCGGCCCTGCTCGGGTTGCTGCGCGGCTTCGTGAGCATCGTCATCGGCACCGTCTCATGGCTGGTCGCCGCCTGGGCGGCCCTCGCCTTCGGCAGTGATGCCGCGCGCTGGTGGTCGGCCCCGGCCGCACCGGGCGGCGAACACTTCATCGGTGGCTACCTGGGCGTCGGCATCGGCGTGATGCTGGTGGTCGCGGTCATCGGCATGGTCATCAAGCACATCGTCCATCGCAACATGCTGGGCAGCCTGGACCGCCTGCTGGGCGGGGTGCTGGGCACCGTCCGTGGCGGGCTGATCGCGGCCATCCTGTTGCTGCTGGGCAGCTTCACCCCTCTGACCGCCGAGCCGTCCTGGCACAACTCCAGCCTGCGCCCGGTGCTGAACCCGGCCGTGGCCTGGATGAACAGCAAGCTGCCGCACTGGGAGGTGCCGGGCGCCGATCTGCTGCCCAAGGCCTTGCCAGTGGACACTTTGTCCCCATCTGCGTTGATGGAAATGGGCAAGAACGCGGGCGCCGGGTTGGGCAAGCCGGGCGCGACAGGCGATAATGGCATCCTCAACCAGGTAGTGGCGGGCAGCGGATGGCTGCGGCCTGCGAAAGCGGAACAGGGCAGCGAACATGATCCGGCCGAAGTGCGCCCGGATGCCCCAGCACTGCCAGGCAACATCGAGCCGGACGATCCGGCCAACGTCGACCGCAGGCGCGGCGATCACTGAAGGCCAGGCATGGCCACCTTCCCTGTAACTGGGCGCATGCCCAGCGGAGACCTCGCACCATGTGTGGCATCGTCGGAATCGTCGGCAACCAGAACGTCGCCGGGCAGTTGTATGACGGCTTGACCGTCCTCCAGCATCGCGGCCAGGACGCGGCAGGCATCGCCACCGCCAGCGGCAGCCGCCTGCGGGTACAGAAGGCCACCGGCCTGGTCCGCGACGTGTTCGACGCCCGCACCATGTCCACCCTGGAAGGCAACATCGGCATCGCCCACGTGCGTTACCCGACTGCCGGTTCGGAAGGCATGGACGAAGCGCAGCCGTTCTACGTCAATTCGCCGTACGGCATCGCGCTGGCCCACAACGGCAACCTGATCAACACCGAAGACCTGCGTCGCCAGGTGTTCGAGCAGGACCGCCGCAACGTCAACACCGATTCGGACAGCGAAGTGCTGCTGAACGTGTTTGCCTACGAACTGGAGCAGCAGCGCCAGCTCAGCCCGGAAGCGGCCATCCGCGCCGTCGCCGGCGTGCACCGCCGCTGCAAGGGCGGCTATGCGGTGGTCAGCGTGGTACTGGGCCTGGGCCTGGTCGCCTTCCGCGATCCGCATGGCATCCGTCCGCTGGTGCTGGGCAAGCGCAGCCACGCTGAAGGCGATGAGTACATCGTGGCCTCCGAATCGGCTGCGCTGGACGTGCTGGGCTTCCAGCGCGTCCGCGACGTGCAGCCGGGCGAAGCGCTGGTGATCACCGCGCGTGGCGAGCTGTTCTCGGAGATCTGCGCCGAGCCGGCCGAGCACACTCCGTGCATCTTCGAGTACGTGTACTTCGCACGTCCCGATTCGATGATCGACAACGTGTCGGTGCACAAGGCGCGCATGCGCATGGGCATCAAGCTGGGCGAGAAGATCCTGCGCCTGCGCCCGGACCACGACATCGACACGATCATCCCGATCCCGGACACCTCGCGCGATGCCGCGCTGGAAATCTCCAACGTGCTCGGCGTGAAGTACCGCGAAGGCTTCATCAAGAACCGCTACATCGGCCGCACCTTCATCATGCCGGGCCAGGGTGAGCGGGTGAAGTCGGTGCGCCGCAAGCTCAACCCGATCCACCTGGAGTTCCGCAACCGCGTGGTGCTGCTGGTGGACGACTCGATCGTGCGCGGCACCACCAGCCAGCAGATCGTGCAGATGGCCCGCGATGCAGGCGCGCGCAAGGTCTACCTGGCCAGCGCCGCGCCGCCGGTGCGTTTCCCGAACATCTACGGCATCGACATGCCGGCGGCCGAGGAACTGGTCGCGCACAACCGCACGGTGGAAGAGATCGAAGCCCACCTGGGCTGCGACTGGCTGATCTACCAGGACATCGAGGACATGGAAGCGGCGGTGAGCGAAGGCAACACGGCGCTGCGCAGCTTCGATTCGTCGTGCTTCAACGGCCATTACCCGACGGGCATCGAGCCGGGCTACTTCGAGCGCATCCAGCAGCTGCGTTCGGACGACGCCAAGCACAAGCGCCGCGCCTGAGGCCCAGACCGTGGTGGATGTCCCCGACGTCGGTGGCGACCTGCTGCGCGCTGCGCAGCAGTGCCTCGCCGAAGCCGACCCGCTGCGCAAGGTCGCGCTGACCCAGGCCTATGCGGCCGCGTTCCGTGCCGGCCGCCTGAAGGTGTCCGCCGACGCGCCGCCGCCCGACGCGATCCGCATGCCCGGCCGTCCGGCGCAGCTGGTGCTGGTACACCCGCGGCAGGTGCCGCGTCGCGGGCTGGGCGGGGTCGAAGGCCGCGCTGCCTTCATCCACGCCATCGCCCATATCGAACTGAACGCGATCGACCTGGCCTGGGATGCGGTGTATCGCTTCCGTGGCCTGCCGGCGGCGTTCCATGCCGACTGGGTCAGCTGCGCCGATGATGAGTCCCGGCACTTCCTGCTGCTGCGCGAGCGGCTGCAGGTGCATGGCCACGAGTACGCCGATTTCCCCGCGCACAACGGCCTGTGGGAAATGTGCGAGAAGACCGCCCACGATGGCCTGGCGCGCATGGCACTGGTGCCGCGCGTGCTGGAAGCCCGCGGGCTGGACGTGACGCCGGGCATGATCGAGAAGCTGCGCAATGTCGGCGATGCTGAAACTGCCGATGTGCTGGAAGTGATCCTGCGCGAGGAAGTGGCGCACGTCGCCGCCGGTTCGCGCTGGTACCGCTGGTACTGCGAACGTGCCGGCGTCGAACCGCGCGCACGCTTCAAGGAACTGCTGCTGGAATACGCCGGCGGCTACCTGCACGGCCCGTTCAACCTCGAAGCCCGCCTGCTGGCCGGTTTCGATGCCGACGAACTGGCCAACCTGATCGAACAGGCCGGTTGATACGCGCCACGCACCAGTAGATCCACGCCATGCGTGGATGCGCATCAGGCGTTGGACAGGACCACGCGCTTGCCATCCACCGTTGGCCGGTTGATGTAGAACAGCCCGGGCCCGGGGCGGTAGGGCAACTCGCTCACGCCGGCATCGGCGGTGTAGGTCAGCGCGGTGTCGCCCAGTGCATCGAAGTTCCAGTGCGCCGACTGCATCAGGTAGCGGCGGCGCAGCAGCGCTTCCTGCGTCGGGGTCAGAGCCTGGCCCTCCAGCAGCCGCCGCGCGATCGGCTGCAGTGCAGCGGGCAGCGCCCATGCCGCCACGTCGGCGGCCTCGGCGGTCCACTTCACGCCGGCGTCGCGGGCCTGCCGCTGCATCACCTGCAGGGCGATCAGCTGGTAGCGCCAGTCGATGGGCCGGCGCAGCACCACCGCTGCGGTCACGTACAGCACCGGGGCCAGCAGCACGCTGCGGCTGCCGGCACGGCGCTGCTGCTGCCACTGGTGCCAGACATCCACCCACACCTCCTTCTCATCCACGCCCAGCTGCTGCCGCCAGCGCTCGGCATCGGCCTGTGCTTCGGCGTACACCGTGGTCGCCTGCAGCTGCGCCAGTGAAGGCGTCTGGTAGTCGGGCACCGGCGGGCGGCGCAGCAGCTGGCGGCGCGGACGGCTCAGCAGCTTCGGACCTTCCTCGGTCTGGTCGTAGCCACCGCCGATGTTGGCATGCACGCCGGGCAGCACGATCTCGGTATGCGCCGGTGCCACCGTGGTCAGCGGGTAGTGCTGGCGGTGCTCATCGCGGGCCACCAGCTGCACCACGCGGCCGGCGATGCCTGCAGGCAGGGCCAGCTGCGGCTGCTCGTCGGCGCGGCCGCCGCTGACCGCCACCACCGTGTCGAACAGGCCGATGAAGCGCAGCGCCGGGCGCTGCACCGCGAAATCCACGGCACAGGCGAGGCCCGCCTGCACCAGCAGCTGACGCCAGCGCGCGCCGTCCCAGCCACGCAGCTGGTTGGCGACATCCCGGGCCGCCGCTGCGCCCCGCGAGTAACCGAACAGATCCACCTGCACGCCGTGCAGCGGGGTGTGCGGCCTGGCAGCGAGCGCGACCAGGGCGGCCGGCAGCAGCACCTGCAACGCGCGCTGCACCTTGGCGCGCACGCCGCTGGCGCCCACGCCGAACGCCAGTCCGATCAGGTCGTCCTCGGCATCATCGCGGGTGCCGACGCCTTCGATGTAGATCGCCAGCGATGCGCCCACCCCGGCCGTGCGCCGGCTGTCCGGGTAAAGCTGGTACAGCCGCATGATGTTGGTGGTGCCGTTGTCGTAGCTGCTGGTCAGCCGGCTCTGGTAGGTCGAGTCGTCGTCGGCACGCAGCAGGGCAGGGCGCGGCTGCGGGGCCTGCGGGCGCCCCCGCGCAAGGTTGTGCGCGTTGTTGCGGGTGCCGTCGAAGAACAGGCCGATCTGCAGCACGCCGATGCGCAGCACGCCGGGATCGGCGTCGGTGTCTGCCTGGTGCTGGCCTGGTGCCATGTGCGTTCCCCTTCGTGGCCTGCACACGGTAGCGCGAAAGGCAGGACCTCGGCGCATTTGGTCGCATCCAGCCCGGAGGGCGATGTCCAGCGCGAAGGACGACAGCCGCTTCAACGGTGGGCTGCGCAGCAGATATGCGTCTACTGCCTGCACGGGCCGTCAGCCTGTTACGCGATCGGCCCGGAAGCGCACGTGCAACGCTGGGTCGCCGCTGCCGATTGCTGCCATCTATTGGTGCTCGCACCGCGGCGGGGGTGTGCTTGGTCTCCCCCCGCTCCGGTATCCGCCATGACCTTCACCTGTTCCCGCCGCACCCTGCTTGCCGGTGCACTGGCCACCGCGGCAGGTGTCGCCTTGCCCGGCCGCAGCAACGCCGCCTGGGCACCGGATCTGCCGCCGCTGTCCGATCCCGACTGGTGGTGGGGCATCTTCCGCGACCTGACGCTGATGGGCCTGGGCAGCCTGCCGGGCATCGGCGGGGTGGCGTCCTACTTCGGCGCACTGTTCCTGCCGCAGAGCCTGTTCACCCGTCCCGACGAGCAGTGGCAGCGCTATGTGCAGGCCATCAACACGATTGTCGACGCGCGCATCGCCGATGCCATCTACCTGCAGGTCAGTGCACGCCTGCAGGGCATTTCGCAGGCGCTGCGGCTGTACCAGCAGGCGCAGGATGCCGGCGATGCGGCGCACCTGCGCGCGGTCGAGGATGCAGTCAACGTCACCCTGACCACGGCCATGCCGGATTTCATGCTGGCCGGCCAGGAGTACCGGCTGCTGCCGCTGTTCGTCCCGGCCGCCAACCTGCATCTGGGGCTGCTGCGGCAGGCGGCCCTGCGGGCGCGCCAGCAGGGCGCGTCGGCGGTGGCCGATGATTTCAGCCGGCAGCTCAGCGCAGCACTGGATGACTACGGGCGCTACTACGACACGACAGTCGCCCTCCGCCTGCAGCAGGAGGTGCGTGGCCATCCGCACGACGCGTACCGGCAGCGCAGCGAGCCGCTGGCGGCGGTACTGCAGCTGCGCACGCAGCTGCAGCTCAGCCTGGGCGACGTCCGCGACTGCTGGCCGTGGTTCGATGCGCAACGCCATCCCGGCCCCGTGCGGCCACGCCTGGACCGTGAGGTGTTCAGTCCGCTGCTGGGGTCCTGGTACGACGACACCCAGGTGATGCCCAGCACGCTGCCCGCCCGGTCCGCGCCCACTGGGCCGATCCAGGTGGTGCGCACCGGCGGCTTCCTGTTCGTGGACGGCCTGGCGCTGGGCTATGCCGACGGGCAGGGGCCCGGCGGCACGAGTCAGACCGTCATTGGCGGCAGTGGCGGGCGCTGGAACACGATCGGGAATGTGGTCGAACGCGGCCATATCGTGGCTGCAGAGGTGCGCAGCGGCTACGCGGTGAACGCCCTGAACCTGGAGTTCGGCGACGGCAGCCAGTCATCCTGGGTGGGGGACGCCGGTGATGGCGCGGTGGGTGCCCAGCGCACCCGGGTGCAACTGGCGGGGCACCGCATTTCCAGTGTGATGGGCTTTGGCACGGCCGCGGGTTACGGCGGCGTCCTGTCAGGCTGCGTGTTCGGCCTGCAGCTGCTGGCGATGGAGGCACCGGCCACGCTCGATGCCGGTGTACGGCATCACCTGCGCAGGGTCTGGCCTGCCATGCTGGATACGCTGCCGCGCCGTTGAGGCGCGGCAGGCGAGGGATCAGAGTGAATCCAGGCGCCAGCCGTCGGCATCCACGCGCAGGACCGAACCCTGTTCGTACCAGTCGCCCAGCACGATGCGGGTGCAGCTGCGGCCGCCGGCCTGCAGCGTGTGGATGGCCGGGCG
>JAFAFD010000143.1 GCA_023423675.1 Pseudomonadota bacterium
CTTTCTTCGTGAGGATGTGGCTACGGTTGGCGTGGCCGCACTTGTACTTGCCCGAGGCGGTCTTGCGGAAACGCTTGGCCGCTGCCCGGTTGGTCTTGATCTTGGGCATTGCAATGTCCTTGATGGGGGTGACCCTGGTTTCTGACTGATCTGGCGGTGGCCGTGGCCACTCTTTCCGTCCTGCCATGATCCGCGTACGACCCGTCCTGGGTGGGTCGAGCCGGGCATGATACAGGCAAAACCGCCCTGTCACCAGCCCCTGCAACCCTTTTTGCATCCTGCTGCAAAAGCAAAGGGACGCCAGCGGCGCCCCTTTACTCTGAACAATTCAGCCAGGCGCCCCGAAAGGCAGCCCTGCAGGCCTCAGGTCTTCTTCTTCGGCGCGATCATCATGACCATCTGACGCCCTTCCAGGCGCGGACGGGATTCGATGACGATGTCCTCGCCCAGATCGGTCTCGATCCGGTTGGCCATCTCGCGACCCAGTTCCTGGTGGCTCATTTCACGGCCACGGAAGCGGATGTTGACCTTGATCTTGTCGCCTTCCTCAAGGAAACCGCGCATCTTGCGCAGCTTGATCTGGTAGTCGCCCTCGTCCGTGACCGGACGGAACTTCACTTCCTTGATCTCGACCTGCTTGGTCTTCTTCTTGGCCTCGCTGGCCTTCTTCTGCGCTTCGAACTTGAACTTGCCGAAATCCATGATCTTGCAGACCGGCGGATCGGCCTGCGGCTGGATTTCAACCAGGTCCAGGCCTTCATCTTCGGCCATGGACAGCGCTTCGTCGCGCGACAACACGCCGATCATTTCTCCGTCACTGCCGATCACACGGACGCGCGGCACACGGATTTCCTGATTCTTGCGGTTCTGTTTGTTGTCAGGGGTGCTGATATTACGTTCTCCCAAGGGTATCGAACCGGTCCGGGTGCCTGTGCGCCCGGACCGGACCTTTGCTTACGCGCCCTCGGCCTGGAGCCGCTCGATGAAGGCCTGCAGGCTCATGCTGCCAAGGTCTTCGCCAGAACGCGTACGCACCGCCACAGCTCCATTTTCCTTCTCGCGGTCACCGATGACCAGCAGGTAAGGCACGCGCTGCAACGTATGCTCGCGGATTTTATAGCCGATCTTCTCGTTACGCAAATCGGAGCTGACGCGGAAGCCTTGCTCCGCAAGGGTTTTGGTCACGCCCGCGACGTATTCAGCCTGGGCGTCGGTAATGTTGGCCACCACCACCTGGGTCGGGGCCAGCCAGGCCGGGAACTGGCCGGCGTGGTGCTCGATCAGGATGCCCAGGAAACGCTCCATCGAGCCGACGATGGCCCGGTGCAGCATGACCGGGTGCTTCTTCTGGCTGTTTTCGTCCACGTACTCGGCGCCCAGGCGGCCCGGCATCATGAAGTCGACCTGCATGGTGCCCAGCTGCCAGGTACGGCCGATCGCGTCCTTCAGGTGGTACTCGATCTTCGGGCCGTAGAAGGCGCCCTCGCCCGGCAGCTCCTGCCATTCCACGCCACAGGCGGTCAGCGCCGAGCGCAGCGCGCCTTCGGCCTTGTCCCAGGTGGCGTCGTCACCCAGGCGCGATTCCGGGCGCAGGGCGATCTTGATCTGGATCTCGTCGAAACCGAAGTGCTGGTAGACCGCCAGCGCCTGCTGGTGGAACGCGGTCACTTCCGATTCGATCTGGTTCTCGGTGCAGAACACATGGCCGTCGTCCTGGGTGAATCCACGCACGCGCAGGATGCCGTGCAGCGCGCCGGACGGCTCGTTGCGGTGGCAGGAACCGAACTCACCGTAGCGGATCGGCAGGTCGCGGTAGCTGTGCAGGCCCTGGTTGAACACCTGGACATGGCCCGGGCAGTTCATCGGCTTGACCGCGTAGGTGCGCTTCTCCGATTCGGTGAAGAACATGTTGTCCTGGTAGTTGTCCCAGTGCCCGGACTTCTTCCACAGGCTCACGTCCAGGATCTGCGGGCAGCGCACTTCGCCGTAGCCGCTGCTGCGGTAGACCTTGCGCATGTACTGCTCGACCACCTGCCACAGCGCCCAGCCCTTGGGGTGCCAGAACACCAGGCCCGGGGCCTCTTCCTGCAGGTGGAACAGGTCCTGCTGCTTGCCGATGCGGCGGTGGTCGCGCATTTCGGCTTCTTCGATGCGCTTGATGTACGCCTCGAGCTGCTTCTTGTCGGCCCATGCGGTGCCGTAGATGCGCTGCAGCTGTTCGTTCTGCGCATCACCACGCCAATAGGCGCCGGAAATGCGGGTCAGCTTGAAGGCCTTCAGGAAGCGCGTGTTCGGCACGTGCGGGCCGCGGCACATGTCCACGTATTCCTGGTGGTAGTACATGCCCATCGCCTGGATGTCGTCGGACATGTCCTCGATCAGGCGCAGCTTGTAGTCCTCGCCACGGGCCTTGAAGATCTCGACCACTTCAGCGCGCGGCGTCACCTTCTTGATGACGTCGTAGTCCTGGGCGATCAGCTCGCCCATGCGCTTCTCGATGGCGGCCATGTCTTCCGGCGTGAACGGGCGCTCGGAATAGATGTCGTAGTAGAAGCCCTCGGCGATGACCGGGCCGATCACCATCTTCACGTCCGGGTACAGCTGCTTGACGGCGTGGCCGACCAGGTGGGCGCAGGAGTGGCGGATGATCTCCACGCCCTCCTCGTCCTTGGCGGTGATGATGCGCAGGCTGGCATCGTGGTCGATGACGTCGCTGGCATCGACCAGCACGCCATCGACGGCGCCGGCGATGGTGGCCTTGGCCAGGCCGGCGCCGATCGACTGGGCGACGTCCATGACGCTGACGGGATTTTCGAATTCGCGGCGGCTGCCGTCGGGAAGGGTGATATTGATCATCGCAATGGCTTCGTGCGGGGCCCGCTCGGGCGGGCTGGAAAGCGTTCCGGGCGATGCCCGGGCAATAAAAAAGCGCCGCGAGGGCGCCTGCGGAACAGGGCCTTCGGGGGCAGGTCAGCGGTGGGCGGTGGTAGTGCTCATGTCGCACGCTCGGCCGGCGCTGGGCGCGGGCCACCTTGTTCCAGTCAGGGTTCTGCGTCGATCTTAAACCAGCGCGCAGGAAAGCCCAAGGTGCAGCTGCAGTCACCGCTGAACCGGGATCGCTGGCACCGGGAAATCGCAATGATTACCATGTGCGCGCAGCCATCTATGTTGGCAGCCTGACCGATTCGTACAGGACCCTTCCGCCATGCGCCCCGCGTACCTTCCGGCCTGCGCAGCCCCTGCGCACGTGGCCCCCATACAGGCACTTGTTCCGCCAGGTGCGCGGCGATGATCACCGTGGGCCTGTCGACGCTGGGCTTCTGCACCCTGGCCGTGCTGTCGGCGATGTTTTCCGCGCTGGCGTTCTACGCGGCCTCGCCGCACTGCCGCTGGCCGCGCCTGCGCCGTGCCGGCCGCCTGGGCCGGCAGATCGGCCTGGTCGCCGCCGTCGCCTCGCTGTGGCTGTGGATGGCCGAGCTGGGCGTTGCCGCCGGGCTGGTGGCGATGCTGTGCACCTGGATGCTGGTGGCCCTGCTGCTGCCGGCGCTGGCGGCCTGGCACCGCCCGGCGGTGGATGGCAGCGCACGGGAGCCGCGCTGATGTGGATGCGCGCCCTGTCGGGCATCTTCGTCGGGTTCTTCCTTGCCGCCGCCGCCACCGGCCTGCTGACCTGGCTGCCGCCGGGGCCGTGGCCGAGCGCGGTGGTGCCGGCCCTGATCGCCTTCGTCCCGCTGTGGATGCTGGCGGCGCTGTGGGCCTTCAGTTTCCGCACCGTGGCGCGCGCCTGGCTGGTGCCTGCCGGCTGCGCCGCCGCCGGCTTCGCCGTGTTGTGGCTGCTGCGCCTGAGCGGCGCGGTGCAATGAGAACGAGCGCATGAAATTCAGTTCGCAGACCCTGCGTACCTTCACCACCCTGCACACCTGGGTCGGCCTGGTGGCCGGCTTCGGCCTGTTCGTGGCGTTCTATGCCGGCGCCCTCACTCTGTTCCACCACGATCTGCCGGTGTGGCAGACGCCGGGGGCAGCCAGCGTGCTGCCGGCCGGGCTGGACGACGCGCAGTACCTGCTGGACGACGTGCTGGCCAAGCACCCGGAAGCACGCCGCCATGTCGGCATGACCTTCCCCGGTGCCGAGCACCCGCAGCCGCTGGCCTACTGGCAGGGCGCCGACGGCGGCTGGCGCTATGCCTGGCCCGGCAACACCGGCGGCAGCGCCACGCCACCGCAGGCGGGCCTGGCCGAGCTGGTCAACGAACTGCACTACAGCCTGGGCCTGCCGGTGGCCGGCATCTACGTGATGGGCATCGTCAGCCTGCTGTACGGCATGGCCCTGCTCAGCGGCCTGGTGATCCACCTGCCCAAGCTGCTGGGCGACCTGTTCGCGCTGCGCCCGGGCCGCAACCTCAAGCAGATGTGGCAGGACGCGCACAACGTGATCGGCGTGCTCAGCCTGCCGTTCCACCTGATGTTCGCCGTGACCGGTGCCCTGCTCTGCCTGGTCTTCATCCAGATCGCCCTGCTCAACCCGCTCATCTTCGAAGGCAAGGCGATGCAGGTGGTGCCGGCGGCGATGGATACCGCGCCGGTGCGCGAAGCTGCGGGCGTGCCGGCCGCGCCGGGCAGCCTGCGCGAGCTGCATGCGCGCGCGCTCGAGGTGGCCCGCGCGCAGGGCGTGGCCGATTTCGAACCGGCCTACCTGAAGCTGGCCAACGGCGGCGATGCCAACGCCACCATCGAGATCACCGGCGAATCCAGCGGCACGCTTGGGCCGCTCGGCTCGGTGGCGCTGGACGTGGCCAGTGGCCGCGTGCTGGCCAGCCAGCTGCCGGGCCACCGCGACGCCAACCACGCCACGCTCAGCGCCGCCTATGCGCTCCACTTCGGCGAATTCGGCAACGGCGTGGTGGTCTGGCTGTACTTCCTGCTCGGGCTGGGCGGTGCCTTCCTGTTCTATTCGGGCAACCTGCTGTGGATCGAATCGCGACGCAAGCGCCGGCAGCCGCAGCAGCCGCGCGCAGGGGTGAACATGGCGCGGGCCACGGTGGGGGTGTGCATCGGCCTGTGCGTGGCGATCTCGGTGGCCTTCGTCACCGCGCTGGTGCTTGAACGCGTCGCCCCGGCGGCGGTGGACCACGGCATCCGCTGGGCCTGCTTCGGCACCTGGGCCGCGTGTGCGCTGTGGGCCGCTGTGCGCCGGCCGGCACAGGCCGCGCGTGAACTGCTGTGGGCCGCGGCCATCAGCACTGCGCTGGTGCCGGTGATGCATGGCGCGCTCAGTGGCGACTGGCCGTGGCTGACCGCCTGTGGGTTTTAGACAACTCCGAGCCC
>JAFAFD010000398.1 GCA_023423675.1 Pseudomonadota bacterium
GTCGGTACCCACCGGGATGAAGAGCACCTACCAACGGTCGGTACCCACCGGGATGCGGTCGCCGGGCATGGCCCGGCGCTACCGTTTTACGGGCGCAGTTCGACGCCGATGGCTTCGGCGGCATCACGCGCGATCGAACGCGCTTCGTCGATGGTCCCGGCGCGCGCCAGGGTCACGCCCACGCGGCGGTGGCCATGCACGCTCGGCTTGCCGAACAGGCGCACGGCGGTGTCCGGCACCTGCAGCGCGGCGGCCACGTTGTTGAAGTACGGCACGCCTTCGCCATGCGCCAGCAGCGCGCACGAGGCCGACGGGCCGCTCTGGCGGATCACCGGAATCGGCAGGCCCAGGATCGCGCGTGCGTGCAGGGCGAATTCGCTCAACTCCTGCGAGACCAGGGTCACCAGGCCGGTGTCGTGCGGGCGCGGCGAGACTTCGCTGAACCACACCTCGTCGCCCTTCACGAACAGCTCGACGCCGAACAGGCCCCAGCCACCGAGGTCGTCGGTGATCGCGCGCGAGATCTCCTCCGCACGCGCCAGCGCGGCGCTGGACATCGGCTGCGGCTGCCAGCTTTCGCGGTAGTCACCGTCCTTCTGCAGGTGGCCGATCGGCGCGCAGAACGAGGTGCCGCCGGCGTGGCGCACGGTCAGCAGGGTGATCTCGTAATCGAAATCGATGAAGCCTTCGACGATGCAGCGGCCGGCACCGGCACGGCCACCAGTCTGCGCGTAGTCCCACGCCGGGGCGATGTCCGCCTCGCTGCGCAGGGTGCTCTGGCCCTTGCCCGAGGACGACATCACCGGCTTGACCACGCACGGCAGGCCGATGGCGGCCACGGCGGCGCGGTACTCGGCTTCGGTATCGACGAAGCGGTACGGCGAGGTCGGCAAGCCCAGGGTCTCGGCGGCCAGGCGGCGGATGCCTTCGCGGTCCATGGTCAGGCGTGCGGCGCGTGCGGTCGGGATCACCCGCAGGCCCTGCTCCTGTTCCAGCTGGACCAGGGTCTCGGTGTGGATGGCCTCGATTTCCGGCACCACCAGGTGCGGCTGCTCCTGGGCGATCAGCGCGCGCAGCGCCATCGCGTCGAGCATGTCGATCACGTGCGAGCGGTGCGCGACCTGCATGGCCGGGGCATCGGCATAGCGGTCGGCGGCAATCACCTCCACGCCCAGGCGCTGCAGTTCGATGGCCACTTCCTTGCCAAGTTCGCCCGAGCCCAGCAGCAGTACGCGGGTGGCGGAGGGGGACAACGGGGTTCCAAGCTTGGCCATGGCGGGGGTCCGGCAGCGATGTGAAGGCGGGTGGGCATTCTAGCCGGTCTGCCCCCGGCCAGCCGACGAACGGCACTTGCGAGCTGATATCAATTTGATATCTTTTCTCCGAACCCTCAAGGACGTACTGCCATGAAAGAGAAGTCGCTTTCCTCCCTCAACGGCCTGGGCATGCTGGCGGGCGCCCTGCTGGTCGCACTGGCTGGCGGCGGGCTGTTCGTGCTCGGCGTCGCGGCCAAGGCGAGTGCCGGCTCGCCGAACCTGCTGATGCTGTTCGGCGGGATCGTGATCGCGGCGCTGGCCATCTTCGCGCTGGCCGGCCTGTACACCGTGCAGCCCAACCAGGCGGCGGTGCTGAGCCTGTTCGGCAAGTACGTGGGCACCGTCAAGGACAACGGCCTGCGCTGGAACAACCCCTTCTACAGCAAGCGCCGGGTCAGCCAGCGCGTGCGCAACTTCGAAAGCGGCAAGCTGAAGGTCAACGAGCTGGACGGCAGCCCGATCGAGATCGCCGCGGTGATCGTCTGGCAGGTGATCGATGCCTCCGAGGCGGTCTACAACGTGGACGACTACGAGAGCTTCGTGCACATCCAGTCCGAATCGGCACTGCGCGCGATGGCCACCAGCTACCCGTACGACCAGCATGAAGAGGGCCAGCTGGCCCTGCGCAGCCACGCCAGCGAGATTTCCCAGCACCTGAAGAACGAGCTGGCCGAGCGCCTGGCCGATGCCGGCGTGCAGGTGATCGACGCGCGCATCAGCCACCTGGCCTACGCCGCCGAGATCGCCCAGGCAATGCTGCAGCGCCAGCAGGCCAACGCGGTGATCGCCGCGCGTACCCGCATCGTCGCCGGTGCGGTGGGCATGGTTGAAATGGCCTTAGCCGAACTGCAGAAGAACGGCGTGGTGCAGCTGGATGAAGAGCGCAAGGCGCACATGGTCAGCAACCTGCTGACCGTGCTGTGCTCGGACCGCGGCACCCAGCCGATCGTCAACGCTGGTTCGCTGTACTGAACCCTCGCAACGGGGCGCCCCACCGCCCCGCCAGGAGCTTGCATGAGTGAGAAGAAAGCCTACCCGCTGCGTATCAACGCCGATGTCCTGGCCGCCGCGCAGCGCTGGGCTGACGACGAGTTGCGCAGCCTCAACGCGCAGATCGAATACGTGCTGCGCGACGCCCTGCGCAAGGCAGGACGCCTGCCGAAACCCAAGCCATCGTCGGAGGACAAGGAATGAGCAAGCGTTGGAGCTACCTGACCGTTGAAGTCAAAACATCGCTGATGGGCCTGCAGAAGCCGGAGGACATCCAGGCCGAACTGAGCCGCCAGGGCCAGCTCGGCTGGGAACTGGTCAACATCATCATCCCGGCGCCGATGCGCCCGGCCATGCTGATCTTCAAGAAGGAGCAGTAACCATGCGCCTGC
>JAFAFD010000179.1 GCA_023423675.1 Pseudomonadota bacterium
CGGCCGGCACTACCCGGCTTTGCCCACCGAGGCCTGATCGCCCATCGTGCCCGGCGCTGCAAGCGGGCCTGCACATTTCGGGGTTAGTCTGTGCGCCCATTTCGTGGAGTCGCCCGTCGATGCGCCGCCGTTCCCTCGCCCTTGCCCTGTCCCTGCTGCTGCCGGCCACCGCCTTTGCCCAGGCCCAGCCGCAGGCCGCGCCGACCCCGACCTCCGCCGCCGCACGCAGCAAGGCCCCGGTCGTGCTGACCACGGCCCCGGCCGACTGGCGCGCGCTGGACGGCCAGCACGTGCGCATCGCCGCCCCGCTCACCCTGGCCGGTACCGACGGCCTGGAGCGCTTTGGCCAGCTCACCGTGGCCTTCGACGGCCGCCTGTGGCAGCCCACCGAAGTGGCCGCACCGGGTACGGCCGGCATCGAACAGGTGATGGCCGACAACCAGCGCCGCCGCCTGGTGCTCGATGACGGCAGCGATGCCCGCGACCCGGGCAGCGTGCCGTACCTGGCCGGCAACCCGGTGCTGCGCACCGGCATGCAGCTGCGCAACGTCGAAGGCATCGTGCGCGTGGATGCACAGGGCCGCCCCAGCCTGCAGGTGCAGGGCACGCTGAAGCTGCCGCAGCTGCAGCGCCCGGCGGTGCCGAAGGTGGCTGGCGACCTGCATATCGCCGCCTTCAACCTGGAGAACTTCTTCAACGGTGATGGCCAGGGCGGTGGTTTCCCGACCCTGCGCGGCGCGCGCACGCTGGACGAGCACAAGGCCCAGGTGGCGAAGCTGGTCACCACCGTCAACTCGCTCGGCGCCGATGTCGCCGCGCTGATGGAACTGGAAAACGACGGCTACGGCCCGCAGTCGGCCATCGCCGAACTGGTCGATGCGCTCAACCGCGACCGCGGTGCGCAGGGCGACTGGCGCTTCGTCGACGCCGGCAACGGCCCGGGCGACAATCCGATCCGCGTCGGCATCATCTACCGCAGCAGCCGCCTGCAGCCGCTGGGCAAGCCGGCCACGCTGACCGGCGGCCCGTTCGTCGAGCACAGCCGCGTGCCGCTGGCGCAGGCGTTCCAGGCCAAGCAGGGCGCGCCGTTCGTGGTGGTCGCCAACCACTTCAAGTCCAAGGGCTGCCGCGAGGCTGCAGGCGCCGATGCCGACCGCAACGACGGCCAGGGCTGCTGGAACGCCACCCGCGTCGCCTCGGCGCAGCAGTTGAACGACTGGCTGAAGACCAACCCGACCGGCACCGGTGCCCAGGACGCGGTGCTGCTGGGCGACTTCAACGCCTATGCGCAGGAAGACCCGATCCGCACCCTGCATGACCTCGGCTGGCAGGACGCCTTCAAGGTGGCCAAGGTCGAGCATCCCTACAGCTACGTCTACAACGGCTATACCGGCCGCCTCGACCACGCGCTGCTGAGCCCGGGCATGGCCAAGCGCCTGCGCGGTGCCGCCGAATGGCACAGCAACGCCGACGAACAGGACGCCAGCGGCTACCAGGGCCGCAACGTGCCGGGCCCGTGGCGCAGCTCCGACCACGACCCGCTGCTGCTGGGTTTCGGCAAGTAAGCCAACGCCGGGCCCTGCCCGGCGACCTTTCGTCACCGGGCCTCGAACGTGGCCCGGCAGCCGTTGTCCACCCAGACGGTGCCTCGGCTGATGCCCCAGTCGCGCCCTTCGCGGCAGGACGCATTGGAGTGGCGCTGGACCATGCGTATCCGTCCATGGGGGGCCGGGCACTGGGTGTAGCCATGCCCATGGCTGTTGCAGCTGAAGCGCTGCACGGTGTCCGCCGGACGTGCGCGATGGTCACGTTCGTAGCGGATTTCCGTGTGCGCGCCGTGCAGTGGATGTGCGGGTGCTGATTCACCGCGCACCACCGTCGCGCTCGGGTCGTGGTCTTCCGGTGGGGCGATGCGCAGCGCGGGCGCACTCTGCGCGTGCGCAGCGCCTGCCAGTGTCATCAACGCCGCGCACAGGGCGGCGCGCGGGATCGGGATGAAAGGGGCCATCGGGAACTCCGTCTGCAAAGGGAGGCCCTGACGCTAGCAATCACGATGCGGAGCGACGCCGGTGGCACCGGCTGGCTTCAGGCCGGATTGTGGTCGACATGATCGTCGGCCAGTGCCGTTTCCGTCGTTCACGGGCAGAGTCGGGAAGAACGCGCGCTGCTGAGTCGTTTGCACCCCGGATTCCACGCATCAGCGTGGTCGTGCGCCTGGCCACGGCAACGGATGATCCCCTGCCCGCCAAGCGCTGATCAGGGCCCGCCGCCAGCTCCAGGCCTGTCGATCGCGACAGGGTGGGGTTGGAGCCCATTCCGTTGGAATGGGATGCGACCCCAGGACGCCTCGACCCAGCTGGGGTCGGATCCCATTCCCAGGGAATGGGCTCTGACCCCAGGGACACGCATTCACCCCCAGGCGATCAATCCGATCGCCAGCACCGCCAGCGCCAGGCCGGCGCGGTTCCACTTCGTGGTGCCCTCGCCGAAGGCGAACACGCCCACCAGCGCGCCCAGCACCACCACACCGATGTTCATGCCGGCGAACACGGTGGCCGGGCTGTCCGGCATCGACTGGTGTGCATGCACATAGAAAAGGATGTTGCCGCCGTTGAGCAGGCCCAGCAGCGCGCCGGCTCCCAGGTTGCGCCAGGCCAGCCGGCTGCGGCCGCTGGCATGCCGCCACAGCTGCAGCGCCAGCATCAGCACGAAGGCCACGCTGAAGCTGGCCAGCACCGCCGCCATCGACGGCGTGCCCGACAGCGCCACCTGCTTGAGCAGCACGTCCACCACCGCAAAGCCGCCCCACACGCCCAGCAGCCAGCCCCAGCCACCGGGCGAGGCCGCCACCGCCGGCCCACGCGGGCGCAGGCTGATGGCCACCATCGCCAGCACGCCCAGGCCCAGCCCGGCCAGCTTCCACGGCGTGGCGGTCTGGCCGAAGAACAGGAAGGCCGCCGCCAGTGACAGCAGCAGCGACAGGCGCTGGGCCACGTCGCTGCGGACGATGCCGGCCACCGCCACCGCGCGGCCCAGCACCAGGAAGATCGAGGGCAGCACCACCGCCAGCGCCAGCAGTGACAGCCACGGCGCATGCGGCGCCCGCAGCGCGTCCAGCGGCGGCTGCAGCACCACGGCAGTCAGGGTGGCGGCGACCAGATAGTTCCAGGTCACCATCTGCGGCACGTCCAGCGCGCGGCGGTTGGCCAGCTTCAACAACACCGAAACCAGCACACTGCAGATCACGGCCAGGGACAGGTAGAGCATGGGGCGGGCACAGGGCAGGGGCGGGGGACGGTATCATGGTGCCATGCACAAGCCCTCGTTCCCCGTCGCCCCCGGCGAAACCGCCTGCCTCGTACTGGACGGCCCGGCCGGCCCGCTGGAAGTGGTCGTCGACCTGCCCAAGGCCGACGTGCCGGTGCAGCCGATCGTGGCCGTCATCTGCCACCCGCTGTCCACCGAAGGCGGCACCCTGCACAACAAGGTGGTCACCATGACCGCCACCACCCTGCGCGAGCTGGGCATCGCCACGGTGCGCTTCAACTTCCGCAGCGTCGGCGGCTCGGCCGGCAGCTTCGACCACGGCGTGGGCGAACAGGACGACCTCAAGGCCGTCACCGCCTGGGTGCGCAGCCAGCGCCCGGACGACCGCCTGTGGCTGGCCGGTTTCAGCTTCGGTTCCTTCGTTTCGCTGAAGGCCGCCGCCGAGCTGCAGCCGGAAGCGCTGATCTCGATCGCGCCGCCGGCCGGCCGCTGGGATTTCAGCGGCGTGCAGCCGCCGGCCCGCTGGCTGGTCATCCAGGGCGAGCAGGACGAGATCGTCGACCCGCAGGCCGTCTACCAGTGGCTGGACACGCTCGATGTCCCGCATGAGCTGGTGCGCATGCCCGAAACCAGCCACTTCTTCCACCGCAAGCTGATCGACCTGCGCGGCGCGCTGACCCACGGCGTCAAGCACTGGCTGGGCGCGGCGGCATGAGCGAGCAGGCGTTGACCCCGTCGCAGCGGTACGCGGCCGGGGTTGCCAGCGGCGACTGGCAGGACGACCCGGCCCAGCACGCGGCCCTGGCCGAACTGGACCGCATCCACCTGGGCCTGGTCGACAGCGCCGAGGACGGCTGGCTGGACCGCCTGTCCTCGTTCTGGAAGAAGCCCGAGCCGGTCAAGGGCCTGTACTTCTGGGGCGGCGTCGGCCGCGGCAAGACCTTCCTGGTGGATCTGTTCTACGACGGCCTGCCGATCAAGCAGAAGTACCGCACGCACTTCCACCGCTTCATGCGCAGCGTCCACGAGCGCCTGCGCGAGCACCAGGGGCAGAGCGACCCGCTGGCGAAGATCGCCCAGGAATGGCGCAGCAACCTGCGCGTGCTGGTGCTGGACGAGTTCTTCGTCACCGACATCGGTGATGCGATGCTGCTGGCGCGCCTGCTCGAGCGCCTGTTCGCCGAGGGCGTGACCCTGGTCACCACCTCCAACACGGCGGTGGAGAACCTGTACCTCAACGGCCTGCAGCGCGAGAGCTTCATGCCGGCCATCGGCCTGTTGCAGCGCTATTGCGTGGAGCTGTACGCCGAGGGCACCGAGGATTACCGCATGCGCGCGCTGACCCGTTCGCCGGTGTACCGCGCGCCGCTGGCCGCCGACAGCGATGGCTGGCTGGCCAGCCGTTGGGGCGAACTGAGCGGCGGGCAGCCGGCCAAGGCCGGCAACATCGAGATCGAGGGCCGCAAGATTCCGGTGCGGGGCCGTGGCAAGAGCATCGCCTGGTTCGATTTCGCCGCGCTCTGCGAAGGCCCGCGCGGCCCGTCGGATTACATCGAGATCGCGCACGAGTTCAACACGGTGCTGCTGGGCGGCATTCCCGCCTTTGACCGCCTGAACGAAGATGCCGCGCGCCGCTTCGTGAACCTGATCGACGAGCTGTACGACCGCCACGTCAACCTGGTCTGCACCGCCAGCACCTCGCCGGTGGAACTGTATGCCGGCGAGCGCCTGCAGGGCGCCTTCGAGCGCACCGCCTCGCGCCTGATCGAAATGCAGAGCGCCGAGTACCTGGGTACGCCGCACCGGGCGTGAGGGGGCCGCTGGTTGTAGAGCCGAGCCCCAGCTCGGCTGCGTCTGAATGACGTGCCGAAAGGCAGCCGAGCGTGGGCTCGGCTCTACAACAGCGCGGCGGGCTTATCGGCTCGGCGCCACCGCATCATCCTGCGGCTGCTCGCGCACGCTGGCCGCCACCTGCACGCCCTCACTGCGCTGGATCAGCCGCAGCGGCTGCCCCTGGTAGCGCACCTCCAGCGCGTCGTGGGCCTCGGCCACGGCGGCCACCAGCGGGCACAGCGCCTGCGCGCGGGCCTCGATGCGCTCGGCGCGCCCTTCCAGCTGCTGCTCCATCTGCGCGTCCAGGCGGTCGGCGCGTTCCTCCATCGCCTCGCTGCGCCCGGTGAACACCTGCCACAGCATGCTGCGGGCGATGGATGCGGACAGCGACTCGGCCATGTCCTGCACCTTGGCCTCGAAGCCCGGCCCGAACACCGCCTGTTCCCAGTAGCCCTTGCCCAGCGTGCCGCCGATCCAGTCATCGGCCTGCCGGCGCAGGCGCCGCACCTTGCGGCTGTTGGCGGTGCCGGTGAGGCCCTCATAGACCCCGTCGAGCACATCGAAGCTCAGTCCGCTCACTTCATGGGCCAGCGCCGTGGCCGCCGGCATCAGCTGCCGCGCCCCGGCCTCCATCTGCCGCAGGCGGGCGGCGTCGGCCTCGCTGACCGGCACGACCGTGTCGTCCAGGCTCAGTACGCCATCGTGGAACACCACCTCGTGCGGCGCATGCGGGCCATGCCGCAGCCAGATGCCACCGCTGTCCACCAGCACGTCGTAGTCGGTGCGCATGCCGCACTGGTCCGAGCGCAGCTTCGGGGCGTCGCCGGCCAGCGCCGGGGCGGTGGCCAGGCAGGCCAGCAGGGCCAGGGCGGGCAGGGGCAGGCGCATGGTGGAATCCTTTCCGGTCAGTGCAGGGCCCCAGCATCCCGCGCCCGCACGGTGCCGTCACCGGCCGGAAGTCACTGCCCGATGGCCATCCAACCGGCCATACCGGCTTTCCCACCGGCTGCCCACCACCTATCCACAGGGTTGTCCCTAGCCAGCTTCATCACTGTCATGTGAAGCTGTCATTGTTCCGTTTCCGCGGCACGTTGTACCGCCGATGTGACGCCTTCCGGGCTTGACTGCGCAGCCCGTTCCGGCAGGTCCAAAGCGTCCAGACGCGGCGCCGATGGCATGATCCTTGCGCCGCAAGGGATTACCAAATTTCACTACATTTGGCGTTGACGGCCCCCATCACCCCCACTATCTTGTGGCCGTCGGTCGCAACGACCCCATCGCTTGGGGTCCGCAACGGGGCTCTACCGCGGTACCCGCCAGCGATCGCCAACCGGCAGTGGAAGGCGCAGGGTCTCAGCTCCTGCGACGCCGTCCTGCCACCCTGGGCTGTCATGTCCCGGGTCGAGCAACCCTCATGCATACAGCACCCCCAATCACGCCAAGAGGACACACGCCGTGACCACCGAATCCAGCGCCACCATCGAAAAGGAAAGCGAGTTCCTGCTGACGTCGCCGCCGACGGCCAACGCGATGAGCGTGACCAAGCGCAACGGCACGACCGAGCTGGTGGATCTGAACAAGATCGTGCGCGCGGTGCAGCGTTCCTCCGAAGGCCTGCACGCCGTCGATCCGATGCGCGTGGCCACCCGTACCATCTCCGGCCTGTACAACGGCGCCACCACCCGCGAGCTGGACGAACTGTCCATCCGCACCGCCGCCCTGCTGATCGGTGAAGAGCCCGAGTACGGCCGCCTTGCGGCGCGCCTGCTGGCCAACTACATCGCCAAGGAAGTGTCGGGCCAGGAAATCTACGCCTTCTCGCAGTCGGTCAGCCGTGGCCACGAAGTCGGCCTGATCAACGACCGCCTGCTGAACTTCGTGCAGACCAACGCACGCAAGCTCAACGATGCCATCGACATCTCGCTGGACCTGAACTTCGATTACTTCGGCCTGCGTACGCTGTACGACCGCTACCTGCTGCGCCACCCGCACACCCGCAAGGTGATCGAGACCCCGCAGCAGTTCTTCCTGCGCATCGCCAGCGCGCTGAGCGAGGACGTGTCCGAGACCCTGGCGCTGTACAAGCGCATGGGCAACCTGGACTACCTGCCGTCCAGCCCGACCCTGTTCAATTCCGGCACCACCCACGAGCAGCTGTCCTCGTGCTTCCTGCTGGATTCGCCGCAGGATTCGCTGGAATCGATCTACTCCAAGTACGGCGACATCGCCCAGCTGTCGAAGTTCTCCGGCGGCATCGGCGTCAGCTACACCCGCGTGCGTTCGCGTGGTTCGCTCATCAAGTCCACCAACGGCCATTCCAACGGCATCGTGCCGTGGCTGAAGACCATGGATTCGTCCGTGGCTGCGGTGAACCAGGGCGGCAAGCGCAAGGGCGCGGCCTGCGTCTACCTGGAAACCTGGCATGCAGACGTCGAGGACTTCCTCGAGCTGCGTGACAACACCGGTGACGAAGCCCGCCGTACCCACAACCTGAACCTGGCCAACTGGGTGCCGGACCTGTTCATGAAGCGCGTCGAGGCCGACCAGGAATGGTCGCTGTTCGATCCGCGCGTCGTGCCGGAGTTCACCGACCTGTTCGGCGAAGCCTTCGAAGCCGCCTACCTGCAGGCCGAAGCGCAGGGCAAGGCCAACCGCACCATCTCCGCCCGCAAGCTGTACGCCCGCATGATGCGTACCCTGGCCGAGACCGGTAACGGCTGGATGACCTTCAAGGACAAGTGCAACCGCGCCAGCAACCAGACCCTGCGTCCGGGCAACGTGATCCACCTGTCCAACCTGTGCACGGAAATCCTGGAAGTCACCTCCAACGATGAAACCGCGGTGTGCAACCTGGGTTCGATCAACCTGGGCAACCACTTCGACGAGCACAACGAGTTCGACTTCGAGAAGCTGGCCGAGACCGTGCGCCTGGCCGTGCGTCAGCTCGATCGCGTCATCGACCTGAACTTCTACCCGATCGAAACCGCCCGCCGCGCCAACCTGCGCTGGCGTCCGGTCGGCCTGGGCTGCATGGGCCTGCAGGACGTGTTCTTCCGCAAGCGCCTGCCGTTCGACAGCGCCGAAGCCCGCGCCCTGTCGAAGAAGATCGCCGAAACGATCTACTTCCACGCCCTGGAAACCTCCTCGGAGCTGGCCCAGGAACGCGGCAAGCACCCGTCGTTCAACGACACCCGTGCCGCCAGCGGCGAACTGCAGTTCGACGCCTGGAACGTGGTGCCGGAAGACACCGCACGCTGGGATGCCCTGCGCGCCCGCATCAAGGAACACGGCCTGCGCAACTCGCTGATGATCGCGATTGCCCCGACCGCGACCATCGCCTCGATCGCCGGCTGCTACGAGTGCGTCGAACCGCAGGTGTCCAACCTGTTCAAGCGCGAAACCCTGTCCGGTGACTTCCTGCAGGTCAACCGCTACCTGGTGAACGAGCTGAAGAAGCTGGGCCTGTGGACCGCCGACATGCGCGATGCCATCAAGCTGGCTGAAGGTTCCATCGCCGGCATCGCGCAGATTCCGGAAACCCTGCGCGAGGTCTACCGCACCGCATGGGAACTGCCGATGCGCGCACTGATCGACATGGCCGCCGAGCGTGGCGCCTTCATCGACCAGTCGGCCTCGCTCAACCTGTTCATGGAAAGCCCGAACATCGGCGCGATGTCTTCCATGTACATGTACGCCTGGAAGCAGGGCATCAAGACCACCTACTACCTGCGTTCGCGTCCGGCCACCAAGATCGCCAAGACCACGGTGAGCAGCGCGGCCCCGGCCAAGGTGTTCAGCCCGGACGAAGCCATCGCCTGCTCTCTGGAAAACCCGGAAGCCTGCGAGGCCTGCCAGTAAAACGCGCTGTGCCGGTCCCGCCGGCACCTCGCACCTGTAGAGCCGAGCCATGCTCGGCTGCGGAAAAACACCCACGGTAGCGCCGGGCCATGCCCGGCGGCTCACCCAGGAATTCAAGGAAACACCCATGGCCGAAAAGCCCAAGCAGATGCTGCTCGATCCCGGTTTTGAACTGACCCTGCGCCCGATGCGCTACCCGCAGTTCTATGACATGTACCGGAACGCGATCAAGAACACCTGGACGGTGGAAGAGATCAACTTCCAGATCGACATCACCGACCTACACAGCAAGATGTCGCCGGGTGAGCGCCACCTGATCCACCGCCTGGTCGCGTTCTTCGCCACCGGCGATTCGATCGTGTCCAACAACCTGGTGCTGAACCTGTACCAGCACTTGAACGCGCCCGAAGCGCGCATGTACCTGTCGCGCCAGCTGTACGAAGAAGCGCTGCACGTGCAGTTCTACCTGACCCTGCTCGACAACTACCTGCCGGACCCGGAAGAGCGCGTCAAAGCCTTCGCCGCGGTGGAAAACATCGACTCGATCAAGAAGAAGGCCGATTTCTGCTTCAAGTGGATCGACTCGATCCAGGACCTCAAGCGCATCGAGACCCGTGCCGAGCGCCGCCAATTCCTGCTGAACCAGATCTGCTTCGCCGCGTGCATCGAAGGCCTGTTCTTCTTCGCCGCCTTCGCCTACGTGTACTACTTCCGTTCGCGCGGCCTGCTGCCGGGCC
>JAFAFD010000169.1 GCA_023423675.1 Pseudomonadota bacterium
GGTGGTGATGCCGCTGTACGTCGGTGCGGTCTATGCCGCCTGGAAGCAGATGTTCGTCCACCGCGGCAACCGCGCCGCACCGCCGGTGCCGGCCACCCCGCCGCAGAACGACGTCTTCCATGCCTGACCTAGGTAGATCCACGCCATGCGTGGATGAAACGGATCAATGAAGAACGCCGGGCCATGCCCGGCGTTCCCGTATCAGGCGGCGGGCTTCTTCACTGCGGAAGACGGCACCAGCCAACGTGCGGCGTGGATGCCCAGCTCGTAGAGCAGGCACATCGGGATCGCCAGCATCAGCGGCGAGACCACGTCCGGCGGGGTCAGCACCGCGGCCAGCACGAAGATGCCGACCACCGCGTAGCCGCGGCCTTCCTTGAACTGCTGCGGCGTCACCCAGCCCAGCAGCACCAGGATCACCATCGCCACCGGCAGCTCGAAGCTGCCGCCGAAGGCGAAGAAGATCGCCAGCACGAAATCCAGATAGGCGTTTGCATCCGGGGTGATCGCGATCACTTCCGGGCTGAAGGTGGTGAGGAAGTGGAACACCGCCGGCAGCACCAGGAAGTAGGCGAACGCGCAGCCGGTGTAGAACAGCAGCACCGACGACACCAGCAGCGGCACCGCCAGGCGCTTCTCGCGCGCGTACAGGCCGGGGGCGACGAACGCCCACAGCTGGTACAGCAGCCACGGCACGGTCACGAACAGGGCCACGAAGCAGGTCAGCTTCAACGGCGCGAAGAACGCACCGGCCGGGTTGGTGGCGATCATCGTCTGCCCGTTCGGCAGCTGCGACACCAGCGGTTCGGCCAGCGCGTTGTAGAGCTTCTGGGTGAACGGCAGCAGGCCCAGCAGCACCACGCCGAAACCGAGCAGCCCGCGGATCAGCCGCGCGCGCAGTTCGACCAGGTGCTCGACCAGCGAGCTTTCACCGAAATCATGGTCGCTCATGGCTGGCGCTCCGGCGGAACGGGCGCATCGGCCACGGGGGTGTCAGCAGGCGCGGGAGCGGCCGGCTGCACGGGGGCATCGGGTGCTGAAACGTCATCCTGCGGCGCCGCGGAGGCCGGGACATCATCGGCCAGGTGCGGCGGCGTCTGCGCCGGGGCCGGCGCGCGCACTTCCTGGGCCAGGTCATCGCCCTGCTGCTGCGCCTGCGCTGCCTCGCGGCGCACCGCTTCGCCGCTGGCGCGCAGCTGGCTCTCGGTGTCCTGCATGCTCTGCCGCACGTCCTGCATCTGCCGCTTGATCTCCTCGGCCTGCAGCTCGCGCTCCAGCTCCTGCTTCACCGAGTCCCACTGGTTGCGGGCGCGACGCACCCACAGGCCGGCAAAGCGGGCCGCCTTGGGCAGGCGCTCGGGACCGAGCACCACCAAAGAGACCACCGCGATCACCAGCAGTTCGCTGAAACCAATATCAAACACCGCAACCGCTCCGGATCAACGCGCGTTGCGGTCGTGCTCGTCCTGCGCCGTGCGCGAGGCGTCCTGGCTGCGCGACTCGTCGCCCAGCTGCGCCGACGGCTTGTCGTCGTCGCGCATGCCCTTCTTGAACTCCTTCACCGCCGAGCCGAGGTCCTTGGCACCACTGGTCAGCCGCTTGGTGCCGAACACCAACAGAACCACGGCCAGGACAATCAACCAATGCCAGATGCTCAAACTGCCCATAAAGACACTCGTTACGTTGTGATCAGGCTGTCGAGCATAGCGCACCGGCTGTAAGCCGGCGCGCGTGACGAAAGTCAGTTTCCGCCCAGCGTCTCGGTACGGATCTCACCGTCGCCGACCGGCTGGAAACCCTGCTGTGCCGGCGGCGGGTTCTGCGGCATGTTCTGCAGCGGCGCGGTGGTCGCTTCGGCCGGGGCCGCGACCGGTGCCTGAACAGGCGCCTGGGCCGGCGGCGGCGGTGCGCTGGCAGTGCCACCGTTGCCGGTGCGGTTGTTGCGCGCGGCGTAGGTGGCCTCTTCCAGGCGGTCACGGAAGGCGACGACGTCCATCGACGGCGAACCGGCGGCGCGACCTTCGAAGATCATCCGCGGCGTGGTGTTGCTGCCGTAGGCGTCGAGGTTGGCGGCATCGTCGATCTGCAGCACTGCGCCATCCAGGGCGACGCCGGCGAACAGGCCGCGGGCACGCGACCACGACCAGATCTCGGCCTTCAGCTGGCCATCGGTGGCGGCGGCGGCATTGCGGCCCACCGGACCGGCGGCCACGCCGGCATCGGCGCCCAGGGTGAACTTGCCGTTGACCAGATTGTCCAGGCTGCGGTCGTTGCGGAACACCAGCACCACGTCGGAGGACTGCACGCCGGCCTGGAAGCCGATGCTGCCGCCGGTGAGCTTGATGAACACCGGGTTGGACCAGGCGCCATTGGGCATGCGCACCGACATCAGACCGTGGCCACGGCGACCGCCGATGACCAGACCAGCCTTGATCGTGTCGGGAATGACGATGACCGCGCGGCCTTCGTCGAGCAACTTGTCCGGAATGCCCTGTTCGGGAATTTCCTGGATTTCAGCCAGCACACGCACCGCGTTGCGGGCGCGCTGGTCTTCCTGCGGTCCGGCCATGGCCTGGCTGGACAGCAGGCTGGCGGCGATCAGCAGGGCTTGGATCGGGCGACGCATGGCGGGCTCCAGAAGTCAGTCCATAGAAAGATATAGCAAGTCACTGAAATTAGTAGCGTTGTGATGAATATCCAATGAGCGTGGCGCATGCAGATAAGCGGCCTTCATCGACACGATCCAATCCCTGCATCCCGGCGCGACGTCGGATCGGCGACAATAGTCCTCATGCTCGACGCACCCGATACCGCCGTGCTGGCGGTCAACCTAGGCACGCCCGAGACGCCGACGGCCCCCGCCGTCCGTCGTTACCTGGCTGAATTCCTGTCCGACCCCCGCGTGGTCTCGATTCCGGCGCTGCTCTGGCAGCCGCTGCTGCGTGGGCTGATCCTGCCGCTGCGCAGTGGCCGTTCAGCCGCGAAGTACGCCCTGGTGTGGCTGCCGGAAGGCTCGCCGCTGATGGTGCATACCCGCCGCTTGGCCGAGGCCATGCAGGCCCTGCTGCCCAGCCTGCGGGTGCGCCATGCCATGCGCTACGGCGCGCCTGCGCTCACCGCCGAGCTCGACCGCCTGGCCGCCGAAGGCGTGCGCCGCATCGTCGTGCTGCCGCTGTACCCGCAGTATTCGACCACCACCACCGCCTCGATCGAGGACCGCGTGGATGACTGGCAGCGCCGCCATCCCGGCATCACCATCAGCCTGGTGCAGGATTACTCGGTCGACCCGGACTGGGTCGCCGCGGTTGCCGGCTCCATCCAGCGCTACTGGCAGCAGCACGGCCGCGGCCAGAAGCTGGTGTTTTCCTTCCACGGCATTCCGCAGCGCCTGGCCGACGCCGGCGATCCCTACCCGCAGCGCTGCGAAGCCAGCGCGCAGGCCATCGCCAAGGCACTGGGCCTGGCTGCCGATGAGTGGCAGCTCGGCTACCAGTCGCGCTTCGGCCGCGAACGCTGGCTGCAGCCCTATGCCGAACCGAGCCTGTGGGCACTGGCCGAATCGGGCGTGAAGCAGATCGACGTGGTCTGCCCGGGCTTCGCCACCGACTGCCTGGAAACGCTGGAAGAAGTGGCCATGGGCTTCACTGAAACGCTGGCCGAGCGCGGCGCGCAGATGCGCTACATCCCGTGCCTCAACGCCGAACCCGAACACGCCCGTGCCCTGGCACGCCTCGCCGTGGCATCGCTGGCATGAGCCTGCAACCGTTCGCGATGGACGTGGCGGGCGCGCGCGTGGCGGGCCTGCGCGGCGGCCCTGCCGGTGGCACCCGCGTGCTGGCCCTGCATGGCTGGCTGGACAACGCCGCCAGCTTCGTACCGCTGGCGCCGCACCTGGCCAACGTTGAGCTGGTGGCCATCGATCTGCCCGGCCACGGCCACAGCGCCCACCTGCCGGCCGGCGCGGTCTACACCACACCGGCAGCGATCACCCACGTGCTTGATGTGGCTGACGCGCTGGGCTGGGAACGCTTCACCCTGATGGGCCATTCGATGGGCGCCGGCATCGCCAGCCTCACCGCCGCCGTCAGTGATCGCGTCGAGCGGTTGATCGCCATCGAGGCGCTGGGCGGCCTGCGCGGACCGGAAGAAGAAACCGCCGATCGCCTGCGCGAGCATGTGAATGCCACCCGCGCCCTGGCGCGCAAGCAGCTGCGCGTGTTCCCCGAACTGGCCGCGCCCATCCGCGCGCGGATGATGACCAACCAGCTCAGCGAAGGCTGCGCCCGCCTGCTGGTCGAGCGCGGCGTCGAGCCGGTGGAAGGCGGCTACCGCTGGTGCAGCGATCCGCGCCTGATGCTGCCCACCGCCATACGCCTCAGCGAAGGGCAGATCGACAACCTGCTGCAGGCCATCGCCTGCCCCACCCAGGTGGTCTACGCCACGCCGGCCCAGTCCTACTATCCCGAGCCGGGGCGCAGCCAGCGTCTGCAGCACCTGCGCGATGGCCGCTTGGCGGTGTTCCCGGGCAACCACCATCTGCACATGGAACAGCCGGCGCAGATCGCCGAGGTCATCAACGGCTTCCTCGCCGTCTGATCGCGTTGCTTCACCGCAACCACGGCTGAGCGGGAACCGCTGCGTGCGCTTCACTCCACGCGCGCGCGGCCGATAGAACAGTTGCGGGCCCCTGCGCCCGCAGCACGCGGGCCCGGTCGGGCCTGCGGCTGTTCGTGGTCCTGCAAGGAAGCCCGCATGCCTTTCTGTCCGCACCACCGCCCACAGGACGTGGCGCCGGTGCCTGCCTGCTCCACCTCCCCCTTTCGTAATCCTTGCCCTGCCACCGTCCCGCCGTCGCGCGGGCGGGTTTGCGGGGCCGTTGCCGTCCGTTGATCCAGGAGTCGCCGATGTCCATTGCATCCCCCCGTCCGCCCGACCAGGGCCGCCTTCCCTACCTGCAACAGCTCGCACGACGCGGTGATCGCCGCCTGCTGCTGGGCAGCGCCGTGATGGCCCTGCTTGGGCTGGGCGTTGCCGTGGGCAGCCA
>JAFAFD010000229.1 GCA_023423675.1 Pseudomonadota bacterium
GTTCGACACCATGTCGATCCGCCCCATCTGGAAGGCGCTGCCATCGGCATAGTTGGCGCGCGACTGTTCGCGGGTCCAGTAATCGCAGATATGCGGCGCGGCGACGCCCTTATAGGTGGTCATGCCATGTTCGATGGCGTGGCTGAGGTCGATGAAGCGGGTCATGACGGGGACATTCTCCGACGGAAGATGCGCCACAGGGTGGTAAAGCCGACGACCGCCCAAATGATGTTGAGCACCATCGAGGGAAAGGCGTCGTGCCACCAGGTGTTGAGGATGAAGAAGGCGGCGCCGACGGCGTTGAGCCACTGGAAGGTCGCCGATCCGCCCGACAGCCGTCCGGTCGAGACGCCGACATAGGCGATCAGCACCAATATCGCGCCGGCCCAGCCGACGATCTCCACGAACAGCGCCACCATCCACCCCCAAATGAAAAGGGCTCCCTCCTCACGGAGAGAGCCCTCATTCCTTAGCTCAGCGCGTCAATCGATCAAGCGCTCAGGCGGCCAGCTTGCGCAGCACATATTGCAGGATGCCGCCGTTGAGGAAATATTCCAGCTCGTTGACGGTATCGATACGGCAGAGCGCGGTGAAGCTGAAGGTCGAACCGTCGGCGCGGGTGACCTGCACTTCGACATCCTGACGCGGCTTGAGGTCGGCGACACCGGTGATGGTGAAGCTGTCATCGCCCTTGAGGCCCAGCGTGTCGCGGGTCTGGCCGTCCTTGAACACCAGGGGCAGCACGCCCATGCCGACCAGGTTCGAACGGTGGATACGCTCGAAGCTTTCGACGATCACGGCGCGCACGCCAAGCAGGTTGGTGCCCTTGGCCGCCCAGTCGCGCGACGAGCCGGTGCCATATTCCTTGCCGCCGATCACGACCAGCGGCGTGCCGTCGGCCTTGTGCTTCATCGCCGCATCATAGATCGGCATGACTTCGCCCTGATAGCTGGTCATGCCGCCTTCGACGCCGTCGAGCATCAGATTCTTGATGCGGATATTGGCGAAGGTGCCGCGCATCATGACTTCGTGATGGCCACGGCGCGAGCCATAGCTGTTATAGTCGGCCTGGGCGACCTGATGCTCGCTCAGCCACTTGCCCGCAGGCGAGGTCGCCTTGATCGAACCGGCCGGGGAGATGTGGTCGGTGGTGATCGAGTCGCCGAAGATCGCCAGCGGCATGGCACCGATGATGTCGGTGACCGGCGCCGGGGTCATGGTCAGCCCCTCGAAATAGGGCGGATTGGCGACATAGGTCGACCCGGCGCGCCACTTATAGGTGTCGGATCCGGTCACCTCGATCGCCTGCCAATGGGCGTCGCCCTTGTAGACATTGGCATAGCGGGCGCGGAACATCTCCCGGTCGACCGCCCCCGCCAGGGTGGTCGCGACCTCGTCATTGGTCGGCCAGATGTCCTTGAGATAGACCGCCTCGCCATCCTTGCTCGTGCCGATTGGGGTGGTGATGAAATCCTCGATCACCGTACCCTTGAGCGCATAGGCCACGACCAGCGGCGGCGAAGCGAGGAAGTTGGCGCGCACGTCGGGCGAGACCCGGCCTTCGAAGTTGCGGTTGCCCGAAATGACGGCGGCGGCAACCAGGCCATTTTCGTTGATCGCCTTGCTGATCGGCTCGGCCAGCGGACCCGAATTGCCGATGCAGGTGGTGCAGCCATAGCCGACCACGTAGAAGCCGATCTTCTCCAGCTCCTTCAGCACGCCGGCTTTTTCCAGGTAATCGGTGACCACGCGCGAGCCTGGGCCGAGCGAGGTCTTGACCCACGGCTGGCGGTTCAGGCCCTTGGCCGCCGCATTGCGGGCCAGCAGGCCGGCGCCGATCATCACCGCCGGGTTGGAGGTGTTGGTGCAGGAGGTGATGGCGGCGATGACCACCGCGCCATCCTTCAGGCGGACCTTGCGGCCCTCGGTCTCGATGTCCGCATAGCCCCTGGCCAGCTGTTCGTTGCCGACTGCGGCGCCGCCGCCTTCGTTGACGAAGGTGGAGACATCGTCGCTGCGCTTGTCACGGTTGGTGGTGAGGCCGACCAGCGCTTCGCGGTAGTTCTTCTGCACGTCTTCCAGCAGCACGCGGTCCTGCGGACGCTTGGGGCCGGCCAGCGAGGGCTTGACGGTGCCCATGTCCAGTTCCAGCGTGGTGCTGTACTGGGCCGGCGTGCTGCCCGGTTCGTGCCACAGGCCCTGGGCCTTGGCGTAGGCCTCGACCAGGTTGATCTGCTCGTCGCTGCGGCCGGACAGGCGCAGGTAGTTCAGCGATTCGTGATCGATCGGGAAGATACCGCAGGTGGCGCCGTATTCGGGGGCCATGTTGCCGATCGTGGCGCGGTCGGCCAGCGGCAGGTGCTGCAGGCCGTCGCCATAGAACTCGACGAACTTGCCGACCACGCCGAGCTTGCGCAGCATCTGGGTGACGGTCAGCACCAGGTCGGTGGCGGTGGCGCCCTCGGGCAGCTTGCCGGTCAGCTTGAAGCCGACCACCTGCGGAATCAGCATCGAGGACGGCTGGCCAAGCATGGCCGCCTCGGCCTCGATGCCACCCACGCCCCAGCCGAGCACGCCGATGCCGTTGATCATCGTGGTGTGGCTGTCGGTACCAAACACGGTATCGGGGTAGGCCACGGCGCGGCCGTCCTTGTCGGCGGTCATCACCACGCGGGCCAGGTTTTCCAGGTTCACCTGGTGGACGATGCCGGTGTTGGGCGGCACCACCTTGAAGTTGTCGAAGGCCTTCTGGCCCCAGCGCAGGAAGCCGTAGCGTTCCTGGTTGCGCTGGAATTCGATCTTGCCGTTGAGGTCCAGCGCGTCGGGCTTGCCGAACACATCGACCTGCACCGAGTGGTCGATGACCAGTTCGGAGGGGATCTGCGGGTTGATCTGCTCAGGCTTGCCGCCCAGCTTGACCACCGCATCGCGCATGGCAGCCAGGTCGACCACGCAGGGCACGCCGGTGAAATCCTGCAGGACCACGCGCGCGGGCATGAAGGCGATTTCGGTATCCGGCTCGGCGCTGGGCTGCCAACGCGCCACCGCTTCGATGTGGTCGGGGCCGACGGTGGCGCCGCCGTCCTCGTGCCGGAGCAGGTTCTCCAGCAGGATCTTCATCGAGTAGGGCAGGTGGGAGATGTCGAAGCGCTTGCCGAGCGTGGGAAGGCTGAAGTAGTCGTAGGTCTTGCCGCCGACGTCCAGCTGGCTGCGGGTGGAGAACGAATCGCTCATGCGGGATGACTCCTCTTGCGGATGGCTTGCACTGGCCCGCCGTGGCAGGCCTGCTTGCGAGTGTGCCGGTTGCACTTCGGCCCCGGGCCGATCCAAGTGTCGGTGATCCGGCGCCCGACGTTGACCCGGCTGGCGTGGAACACAAGGTTACAGCCGTGTATGTAGCCTTGGTGTCAGTGCTCCTGCAGCAACCCCGCAGCGCCCTTCGGTCTCACATGCCATAGGCCGGTCCATGGTCCCAGGGCTGGGCCGGGTCCGCCGGCTGTACAGGCTGGAACTGCACGAGCACGGGCGGGGCGGAGGTCGTGCGTGCCGCCGAAGCGGAGGCTGCAGGTACCCGCACCAGCTTCAGACGATGATGCACGAACGGTGCATTGACATCCTCACGGCGCAGTACGTGCAGGGTCAGCGTCGGCGCGTCATCGGCCGAGGTCGCCCCGACGCCTTTCGCGGTGGCTGCGCCGAGGTGCTGCCCTGCATCGGCCTGCAGCTGCCCCTCCACTTCGGCCTCGGTCATGAAGTAGTGGGACACCGCTGAATCCGGGGCGGTGGCCAGGTTCCTGCAATGGGCGAACACGATCGACCGGTACTTTTCGCCACGCTCGTTGGTCAGTTGTTGCAGTTCATTCATGTCCAGCACCTTCTGCACACCGGTGTCGGCAATCACCCCATCGATCGGGCTGTCGATGCCCGCGTCCTTGTTGACCACCAGGATGTCGGTGGTGCCACCGTGTCTTGCGGCACGTCGCCGGCTTCGCAGCAGGCTGCGGGCGATGTCGCGCTCATTGTCATGCTCGTAATGGTGATGACGGTAGTTCTGCAGGCCGTCGTTGCGGCCGAGGGCATTGCGCACTGATTCCGGGCGGTAGTCACTGCCCGCCTTCCACAGGGAGTGATCCTGTTGCGGCACGAAATCGACGCCGATGATTTCCGGTGTCCCCGAGGCTGTCGCTTTGAGTGAGACGAACGGCCTATAGCCCTTGGGTGGATTGACGCAGGCATCGATGCCTGCATCCATCAGGAAAGTCTCGTGCGGGGTGAGCATGCTCACGGTTACATCGGCGGGAATGCGTACCGGCGTGGTGCCGGCGGCCGCCTCGCTTTCGGAGTTGAGGAAGGTGCCATGCGCCGAAACCACCAAGCGCTGGCTGTTTGATGGGCTGCCATCCTTCTGGCGCGCGCTGTAACGCAGGTATTTGACTTCGCCGTCGGAATCGCGGATCGCGGTTCTGCTGATGGCAGCCGGCAAGCGGTAAGGTTTCTGTGCGGGCATGGGGTGGGGCACGGCATCAGCGCTTCCGGGCTCCGGCGGACCCGGCTCGATCTCCGTCCGCGCTTTGCGCTGCACGAATACATCGCCCTTGCGCTGGTAGGGCCGGCCGGCCCGGGTGGCTGCGCCGCTGCCGGACCCGGCCGGGTCAACCAGCCGGAAGCCATGCGCGGCGTCATCCCAGCGCGCGCGATGCAGCTTGCCCTGTTCGAGGGGGATGTAGAGGTCGTTGCCCACACGGTACGCGCCGCGCAGGCGACCGGCCGCGATGGGCGCAGGCACTGCTTCGCGGCTTTTCTCGGCCTCGGCGGTTGCCGCGGCCAGGCGCTCGTCCTTGCCGGCCGAGGGCAGGAAATCAGGTGCGCTGAGCAGCAGGTTGATCAGCGTACTGAGCATCAGGTTTTCGGCATCGTCCTTGGCACGGGTGGGATGGTCCTGGTCGGCGCGCATGTTTTCCCAGCCGGCAGCAAACTGGGCCCCCATGGCGCCATAGTTGACCAGGCGCAGACCACCGTTGATGACGGCGATCTCCACTCCGCTGGCGGCCAGCAGCTCCGGCAGCAGCATTTCGCCGACGCCCACGGCCATGGACACCTCCATCAGGACCTCGCCCACCGTCTCAAGCTCGTCGGCCAGCTGTTTCTTGGCGAACTCCTCTCTCGAGCGCAGCACCGCCTGGCCATCCTGCTGCTGGCGCGCCTGGTGGGCGCGAGCAAGATCGCTGATCGGATCGGCCGTAGGCGTAGGCACGAACACGGTCGGGCTCTGGGTTTTATTCCAGGTAGCGCCGGGGCCGTCACCACCGCTGATGCCACCATTGGCGAAGCCGCTGTTGACGCCGGCATTCAGAATGCCGTCCTGCAGCCGATCCGGCCCGTAGAAGCTGCGCAGCCAGGCGATGTCATCGTTGTTCAGGCGCAGGCCGCCGCCGAACATGTTGCGCCCGAACACGAGAACGCGCGCAGGCAAGGCGCGGCCGACCGGCACGGCCAGGTACTCGTCAGCGCGCCTGCCCGGCAGCAGGATCAGCCCGTCCGCGCGATCTGCGGTCTGCTGCAGAGTGAGCAGCAGCGGCTTGTCCACGCCGTTGCGCACCGCCGCCGCCTTGGCAGCGTAGTGCGCGCGGTCCTGCGCCGGCACCCCGTACAGGGTGCTTGAACTGCGCTGCAGCCGCAGGTTGTCCAGGCGGGTGGACAGGAACAGATCAACCTGCAGGGCCAATGCGGCCTGGTAGTCGGGATCGGTGGCGCGGCGCCGGAAGGCCGCATCCCAGTGTTCGCGCAGCACCGCCGGCGCCGGCGGGTCGGTGGCGTCCAGCAGGGCCTTCAGTTCCGGATTGTCTGCCACCGCCGGTGGCAGTTGCACCTGGCAGAGGTCAATGGTCGCGGCGACGGCTTCCCGCACGTGGGCCCGTGTGCTTCTGCGTGCATGCGCAACGATGGTTGCTTCATCGCAACGCTCCTCGGGCGTGCGTGTGAGCGCCCAGGCAAGTGGCTTCTGGTAGTTGAACAGAAAGGGCATGCGGCCGGTGTGGAAATACTGGCCATCGCGTACCTTGGCCCAGCCGTGGAAGGTGAGGGGCTGGTCGAGAACACCCGCGGGCGCTTTCGTCTTGCGCTGTAGATATCTGCCGATGAACTGCATGACGCTGCCGCTGGTCTTGCTGCTTCCCTTGCGCAGGGTGCGGTTGATCTTCTGCAGCAATGCCTGCGCGCGCTTGGCGGGCCGCGTGCGTGCGGAGGGCCGGGCGGTTTCCAGCAGCCGACCGAGCGCGGCGGCCTCTGCGGGCGTGGCCTTTTCCAGGTGAGCCTGCAGCAGTGGCTGCCGGGACTGGCAGCCCGCGACCACCTTGGTCAGCAGGTCGACCAGCTGCCTGCGGGCCTCGGGCGTGTTCAATTCGGCTGGCGCGCCCTTGCCGTCGCACACGATCTGCACGTGTTCGGCATCCAGCGCGTGCAGCAGGCTGGCAGGCAGACGGTCAGCGGTGGCCGTGCGCAACAGGTCGGCCAGCCGGTAGCGCGAATCCTCGACCTTGCTCCATTGCGCGCCCATGCCGCCGCGTACGGGGAGGTAATCGAGTTCCGGGTGGCTGTGCCGGATCGACAGCGCCTGCAGGCGCGCGCCGATCTCGCCCGGCGGTCCGCCGACCGGACCGTGCAGGTACTTCCACAGCGCGGGCGCATGCGTGCGGATGCTGTTGGCCAGCCCGGTTTCCAGCGCCAGGTCGGCGCTGGGTGGCTGCGCGGCGGCTGCAACCGTGGTGGCCCGTGCGATGACCTTGCGCAGTCCGGCATGGTCGGGAAGCCGCGGCGGTGCGGGTGCCGATTCGGTCGCGCCTGCAGGTGCGGGTAGCGCCGCGGCGACGGCGACATCGAACAGGTTCAGTTGCCGGTCGATGCGCTGCAGCAGGCCGAGTTCATCATCCTGGCCCGGCAGCGGCAGCGGCAGCGGCGGCGGCGGCGGCGTTGCGGCGGACATGCCAGCCGCGGTCGGCGCCCACGTGTTGTGCCGGGCGGCGAGCTGTGCGCGGGGCGTCTGCTGCCGCTGCTCAAAGGCCTGCAAACGATCACGGGCTTCGATGAAGGCCTGTTGGCCGGGACGGTCGTGCGGGTAGGTGAGGGCGTGGGCTTCCGCCTGCAGGGCGCGGGCGACCAGGTTGGCATGCCGCCTGTCCAGTGCACCGGCGGGCTCACTCGCCGCGTGCATGGCCGCATCGGCCTGCAGCGCATCGAGTTGGCCGCGAAGCCGGTGGGCGGATTGCACCTCCTGGCTGGCCTGGACTAGGGCGGGCTGCAACAGCTGCAGCAGTGCTTCCAGCGCGCCGGCCGGGCCGTTGTCATTGCGCAGCAGCAGGCCCAGTGCCCGGTCGCGAACGCTGTGCTCGCTGCAACGAATGTCCTTGAACGCGCGCTGCAGGCAATCCGGCAGCAGCGTGCGCAGGTTCAACCCGGGCGTCCGCTGGTTCGCCGTGTTCAGGCTGCGGGCGAGCAGGCCGATGTCCAGCAGCATGCCCTCGCTGATCTCCTGGTCGGTGATGGTGCGGCTGAGTGCCGCGATGTCCGTGAGGCTTCCCTGGTCCAGTTCCTGGCTCAGGTCCCGGATGATCAGCAGTTGCCTGAGCCCTACCAGCAATGATCGTGTGGCGTGTTCGCGCTCCTCTGGCAGGTGCGGGGCGGCGCAGAGGGTATCGGTGAAATCCCGCCAGGCCTGGCTCCAGCTGAAGTGCTGGTTCAACGCATCGCGTGCCTGCTGCATGGCAGCATCGACGGTGGCACAGGGTACTTGGCGATCGACCAGAGCGGCCATCGCCTCGCCGGACAGGTAGTGCTCGTAATGAGCGGCGCCGGTGTTGAACGGTTGCGGGCGGGTTCCGGCAGCACCGGAATGGCAGAGCGACTGTAGAACTGCGTCGAGCTTCATCAAAGGGGAGGGGGACGGCGTTGATGGGCGCCTTAAGCTAGTAAGCGCGCTGATGGCGTGGCTGAAGCGCGATTCAGGGTATACAGCCGGCGCGACGGCCTGCTCAGTTTGTTTAACAGTTCTGGGCCGGTTGCGTCGGCGCGGCGGCGCCGCCGCATGGCCGATCACGACACGTCAGGACGCGGATTGGCCGATATCGGTAGCGCTGGGCCATGCCCGGCGGCGGTAGTGCCGGCCGCTGGCCGGCATTCCGTGTGAGACCGTGCCGACCAAGGGCCAACCCACCAAAGCAGGGGTCAAGCGATCTTCGGAATGCGAACGATTGTCGTTCACTCTTCTGGCCATCGGGTTTGTCGCCTCCGGGCCGGGTATGTATAATTCATACATACTTTTTGAGGCCTACCCATGGAAGCCACCGTTGCAGAGCGAGGACAGATCACCCTGCCCAAGGCGGTACGTGATGCGCTGGGCCTGACCAAGGGCACCCAGCTGAAGGTCGAGCTGGACGGCAGCCGGATCGTTCTGCGCAAGAGTGTTGACGATGCCATTTCACGGGCGCGCGGCAAGTTCGCGCTCGACGGCTTCGATTCGGCCGAAGCGGCCGTGCGCTCGGTGCGCGACGAGGAATAAGCCGTGATGATCGCCGTCGATTCCCCGGTCCTGGTCGAACTGCTCAGCAACGGCCCGCAGGCCGATGCGGTGGAAGCCATCCTGCGCCAGAGCCTGGTCGGCGGCCGCGTAGTGGTCTGCGGCGCGACCCTGGCCGAAGTCTGCGCCTCACTGCGCGGCGGCGCCGAGGTGCTGGAAGCACTGGAAGAAATGGGCGTGCACTTCAATGCGCTGGAGGCCAAGTCGGCCCTGCGCGCCGGCGAGATGCACCGCCGCCACCGCCAGCGCAGCGGCAGCCGCCGCAGCCTGGACGAATTCATGGTCGGCGCCCACGCACTGCTGCAGTGCGATGGCCTGATCACCTGGAACGACACGTTTTACCGCGACTACTTCAAGGGCCTGAAGCTGATCGTGCCGCAAGCCTGAGCCCATCTTTTTTTCAACCTACGCATTACCCGGGAGTTGTCATGTTGGAAGCCTACCGCCACCACGTCGCCGAGCGCGCTGCGCTTGGCATCCCGCCGCTGCCGCTGAGCGCGCAGCAGACGGCCGATGTCATCGAGCTGCTGAAGAACCCGCCGCAGGGCGAGGCCGAGTTCCTGCTCGACCTGCTGACCCACCGCGTGCCGGCCGGCGTCGACGATGCTGCCAAAGTCAAAGCCTCGTACCTGGCGGCCATCGCCCTGGGCAGCGAGCAGAACCCGCTGATCAGCCGCGAGCGCGCCACCGAACTGCTGGGCACCATGCTCGGCGGTTACAACGTCGCCCCGCTGGTGCAGCTGCTGGACGACGCCAGCGTTGGCACCATCGCCGCTGATGGCCTGAAGAAGACCCTGCTGGTCTTCGATGCCTTCCATGACGTTCAGGAAAAGGCCAAGGCGGGCAACGCCAACGCCCAGTCCGTGCTGCAGAGCTGGGCCGATGCCGAATGGTTCACCAGCAACCCGGAAGTGCCGCAGAGCCTGACCGTCACCGTGTTCAAGGTGCCGGGCGAAACCAACACCGACGACCTGTCGCCGGCCCCGGACGCGACCACCCGCCCTGACATTCCGATGCACGCCCTGGCGATGCTGAAGAACAAGCGCGACGATGCGGCGTTCACCCCGGAAGAAGATGGCAAGCGCGGTCCGATCCAGCAGATCCTGTCGCTGAAGGACAAGGGCCACCTGGTTGCCTACGTGGGCGACGTGGTCGGTACCGGTTCCTCGCGCAAGTCGGCCACCAACAGCGTGCTGTGGTGGACCGGCGATGACATTCCGTTCATCCCGAACAAGCGCGCCGGTGGCGTCTGCCTGGGCGGCAAGATCGCCCCGATCTTCTACAACACCATGGAAGATGCCGGCGCCCTGCCGATCGAGCTGGACGTTTCGCAGATGGAGCACGGCGACGTGATCGAGCTGCGTCCGTACGACGGCAAGGCACTGAAGAACGGCGAAGTGATCGCCGAGTTCGAAGTGAAGAGCGACGTGCTGTTCGACGAAGTGCGCGCCGGTGGCCGCATTCCGCTGATCATCGGCCGTGGCCTGACCGGCAAGGCGCGTGAAGCGCTGGGCCTGGCCCCGACCGACCTGTTCCGCCTGCCGGTGCAGCCGGCCGACAACGGCAAGGGCTTCTCGCTGGCGCAGAAGATGGTCGGCCGCGCCTGTGGCCTGGCCGAAGGCCAGGGCATGCGCCCGGGCACCTACTGCGAACCGAAGATGACCTCGGTCGGCTCGCAGGACACCACCGGCCCGATGACCCGTGACGAGCTGAAGGACCTGGCCTGCCTGGGCTTCTCGGCCGACCTGGTGATGCAGTCGTTCTGCCACACCGC
>JAFAFD010000292.1 GCA_023423675.1 Pseudomonadota bacterium
GACCGGCAGCGTGGCCTGTGCGGCGGCATCACTGTCGGCGGCCGGCAGGCGGCCACCCAGGCCGAAGCCGGTGGCCAGCCAGGTGGCACCCGCCCAGCCGGCCAGGGCCAGCAGGAAGCCGGTGCGCAGGGTGATCGGGTCACGTTTCATCGGTGCCCTCCGCTTCCACCGGCGGCTCGGCCGGTGCAGGGCTGGCATCGGCGGCAGGCGCCGCTGCAGGGGCATCCATCGCAGGCGCGGCGGCGGCATCGCCACCGGCCCCGGGCAGCAGGTAGCCGGCCAGTTCGAACGACACGTCCAGGCCCAGGCCCGATTCGTTGGCCGATTGCTGGAAGCGCTGCGCGATCAGGTTGAGGTTGTCGACGAACAGGCGCGGGCTGCCGGTTTCCAGGCTGTGCAGCACGGTGGCCAGTTCGGCCACGCCACAGCGCAGGCGCACCTGCATGGCCACGCGCACGAATTCGGCATCGCGGCGGTTGTCGGTGAGCGGCGTGCGGTTGCTGATGGTGCAGCTGCGGTTGCCCGGGCTGGCCGTGGCCACTGCGTCCTGCACGCGCGCGCCGAGGGCGGCGGCGGCGGCTTCGGCGGTGGCTTCGCGCAGGAAACCGGGGCGCTGCTGCAGGGCCTCGCGGGTCTGCTGCAGGCGCTGTTCGATCTGCGGCTGCTGCTGCAGCTGTGCCTGCACGCGCTGCTGGCGCTCGCGCAGTGCGGCTACGTCGTCGTTGATGGCCAGCAGCGGCTGGGTGAACCACGGGTGCACCAGCAGCAGGTAGGCCAGGCCCAGCACTGCCACCAGCAGTGCCAGCGCCAGCCAGCGGTCACGGCGTGCGCTTGGCATCGGCATCGGCCGCCTCCTTGGCTGGGGCGGCAGGGGCGGCGGCCGGGGCCACCAGCACCGGCTGCAGCTCGGCGGTCAGGGTGAAGCGGTCACGGCCGCTGCCGGCGCCGTCGGCCTGCAGCACGCCCGTCAGGTTGACCTTGCGCCACTGCGGTGCGTCCTGCAGCAGCTGCACCAGCTGCGAAGCTTCGCTGCTGAGGCCGATCAGCTGCAGGTTGTTATTCTCGATGGCCAGTTTTTCCAGGTAGGTGCCGTTGGGCAGGCGCTGGGTCAGTTCGTTCCACAGTTCCACCGTGCTGGCGCGCTGGGCGCGCTGCTTTTCCAGGAATGCGGCGCCGTCCAGCAGTGCCTGCAGCTGGCTGCGCTCGCTGGCCACGCCACGCGCACTGCGGGCACTGCGCTCCACCTCTTCGCGCAGCGCGTCGGCGGCCTGGCGACGGTTGTCCAGCAGCTGTGCAGCCGCCAGCACCAGCATCACCAGCGCGGCCACGCCGAGCAGCAGGTTCCAGCGCCGCATCGGGTCAGGCCGTGCCTGCCGCTGCGCCTGCGGCAGCAGGTTCACCTGCAGCGGCTGGCCGTTCGCGTCAAGGGCATCGACACCGGACAGCGCATCGGCCCAGGCACCGACCTGGCTGCGCCAGGCCTCGAGCTGGCGCAGCGGCCAGGCCACCAGTTCAACCTGCAGCAGGCCTTCGCCGGCACTGCCGCGTTCGCGCACGTCATAGCTGACCTGGCTGGATTCGAATGGCGTCTGCCGGTCAATCTCGTAGCCGACCACCGCGCGCAGGCGGTCGCCGGCGGCCATCGGCAGGCGCAGGTTGCGGCGCAGGACCTGCGGTTCGGCCAGCAGCCAGACCCGCCGCAGGCTGCGCAGGCGCGCGTCGAGGACGCGGTCCAGTTCAGCCGGCTGGGTCGGCCATGGCAGGCTGGCCACGGGTTCCAGGCCCTGCCCGGCTTCGCGCCAGACCTGCAGCAGGTCGCCCTGCCGCTGCAGCAGCAGACGGGTCTGCGACCAGCCCAGCGCCCACTGCCAACGCGCCGGGACCCAGGCCAGCAGGGACTGCCGCCACCAGCGCAGGAAACGGCCCGCACCTGGGCCGATCCGCCCCTGCACCTGCCGCAGGCTGTCCTGCCATGCCGTCATCTTGCTGCCATTCCCTGCTCCCAGCGAAGCACCGTGTAGGTTCGTCCGGGCACACCGCCCGATCCATTGCGTACCACCGCCTGCAGGACCGACAAGCGACCGCTGCCGTCGATGGCACGGGTCTCGATACTATAGGTGCCGCTGCCGCTGGCAAGCATTGACGGCGCCGCACCGGAACCTTCGTCACGCTCCAGCTGGGCGCGCTGCGCCAGCACCTGCTCGGCATCCAGGCCCAATGCGGTCAGCACCGGCGCCCCCGCCGCGCGTGGATCCGGCCGCGCCTGGCGGCTGTACAGCGTCAGATACGGCAGCATCGCCGTGTACAGCGAGGCACGCATGCCGAGCACGCGCTGCAGTTCGCCCAGGGTTTCGAAGCGCTTGTTGCGCGGCCCATACGGCAGGCCCGCCGCTGCATAGTCCGGCGCCTCGGCGCCACCACCGGGCTGCAGCAGGCTGTCGGCGTCGCGCCAGTCGATGATGGCACCGGCCAGCTGCCGGGCCTGCTCGGCGGGCTCGCCCAGCGCCTGCAGGAATGCAGTCAGCAGCGTGGCGTCGGCCAGGTTCAGGTTGATCTTGCCGTTCTCGTCCAGCACCCGGATCTCGACCGGGACATCGTCGTACTGCCAGCGGTAGGTGCGTCCATCGGCCTGCCAGGCTGGCCGCTGCGGGTCCGGGCGCAGCCGCAGCAGCGCATATTCCAGCCCGGCACGGGCACGCTCCTGGCCCCGCGCGTCATCGTCGAGCACGCGCTGCTGCAGGTGCTCCACGCGTGCGGTCAGCGCAAAGGCACCGACCAGCGCGGTCATCAGCGCGATCAGCCACAACACCAGCACCAGGGCGGCCCCGCGCTGTGCCTTCATCGTGCACCGCCCATGCCGCCGCTGCGCGGTGCGACCACCAGCGGCGGCCACGGCGCGCCACGCTGCGGCACGATCTGCACTTCCACCAGCAACGGCAGCCGCCGGGTGTCGTCCCAGCGCGGCAGCCAGTCGCTCATCTGTCCGTTGGCCGGGTCGATGCCGCGGTAGCGCAGCGTCACTTCTTTCAGTGCGTCGGCCAGCACTTCGGGCGGACGCGGCGGTGTTTCCGGCAGGCGCTCGCCTTCCTGTAGCAGCACCAGGTCCAGCAGCAGGCGGCGCTGGCCGGGCGCGCCATCCACCTGCAGGGTATGCAGGTAGGGCCCGCCGCGACCGAGATAGCCGGGCAGATCGGCGACGAACTGCATGCCTTCGTCATCGCCCTGGAAGAACACCGGCTCGCGGGTGGGATCGGGCACCTCGATCGGGCTGCGCAGCGCACCTCCCAGCTGGCGCCGCAGCAGCGCCTGCACCGCGCGCATGCGTTCGCTGTCGGCCGCGATCTGTTCGCCACGCTGGCTGACCGTCATCGCTGCACGCACGCTGGCGAATGCCAGGGCCAGGCCACCGGCCAGCAGCACGGTGGCCAGCATCACTTCGACCAGGGTGAAGCCGGCAGCGCGACGCTTCATCGTGCGCCCTCCAGGTCCGGCGGCAACAGGCGCAGGCTGCGCCACTGCAGTTTCTCGCGTTCGCTGTCGCCCCAGCGCACCTGCAGCTGCAGTTCGGCCAGCCACGGCGCACCCGGTGACTGCGTCGGCGCGACATCACCGGCACGCGGCTCGCTCCATGGCTGCACCTGCAGCTGCCAGTGGTAGCGGCCCTGTTCCCATTCGCCACTCTTGCTCCCGACCTGCAGCGGTGCGTCGACGCCGGCGCTGGCCAGCAGCGATTGCGCGTGCAGCACCGCACGGGTACGCAGCTCGCCATCGCGGACCTGACGCGCGCCGCCGGACAGGCTGCCCAGCAGCAGGGTCAGGGCCAGGCCCAGCAGGGCGAACGCCACGATCACTTCGAGCAGGGTGAAACCACGCGCCGACGGTTTCATTGCGCGCGCCACGGACCGGAACGGACCTCGCCGGTCAGCCAGCCGACATCGATGCGCCATTCGGCGGCGTCGCGCTGCAGGCGGATGCGGCCGCCGCTGGAGCCGCCATCGGGATGGAACTCGATCACGCCCTGCCCCGGCACATCGCTGAGCTGCGCGGCGCCTTCAAACACCACCTGCACCGGCTCGGGCACGCTGCCACGGCGCTCGTTGGCGCCCTGCCAGCGGTGCTCGGCCGGTTCGATGACGAAGCGCTGCGGTTCGCCGCGGGCAATCGCCTGCGCGCGCACCATGCGCAGCTGGTTGGCGATGTCCTTGCCGGCACTGCGCAGCTGCATGCCGGCGAAGCCACGCGACAGGCCAGCCGCGGTGATCAGGCCGATGGCCGCGATCAGCGCGATCACCAGCAGCATCTCCAGCAGCGACAGGCCGGCCGCGCGCCTGCCGGGCAGGCGCGGGCTGGGCAGCCGGCGCGGCAGGTACGGCGTCATGCGGGATTACGGCTCGTAGCGGATATCGGCGTCGACGCTGCTGCCGCCGGTCTTGCCGTCCTTGCCCAGGCTGATCAGCTCGTAGGCCTGGCCTTCGCCCGGCGCGCGGTATTCCAGCGCGTGGCCCCACGGGTCGTTCAGATCGGCAGGCTTGGCATACGGACCCAGCCAGCCACCGACACCGGCCGGCGAGGTCACCAGGTCATTGAGCGAACCGGGCAGCTTGCCGGTGTCGATCTGGTAGTTGTCGATCTTCGAGGCGACGGTCTGCACCTGTGCCTTGGCGATGTTCGCCTTGCCGCGGTCGGCGCCGCCGAGCACGCGGCTGGCGACCAGGGTCAGCACCGCGCCGATCAGCACGATGACGATGATGATTTCCAGCAGGCTCATGCCGGTCTGGTGGCGTGCGCTGGCGAAGGACAGGCGGATCGGGCGACGGGAAGCAAGCATGGTCGGTCCTTTCAGTTGCGGTGAGTCGGGGTTGCAGGGAAAGCCATCATCAACCGATGGCGTTGGTGAGGTCGTACAGCGGTACCAGCACGGCCACGATGACCGCGCCGACCACCGAGGCCAGCACCAGGGTGATGGCCGGCACCATCGCCGCCAGCAGGCGGTCGATGCGGCGGGCGCTGTCCTGTTCGAAGGTGTCGGCGGCCTTCAGCAGCATGGTGTCGAGCGCGCCGGACTCCTCGCCGACCTGGATCATCTGCAGGGCCAGGCGCGGGAAGCGCTTGCCGCGCGACAGCGCCAGCGAAAGGCCGGCACCGTTCTTCACTTCGTCGGCGGCGGTGTCCAGATCGGCGGCCAGCGCACGATTGCCCAGGACGTTGCGGGCGATGCCCAGCGCGCCCAGCAGCGGCACGCCGTTGCGCAGCAGCGTGCCGAGGGTGCGGGCCAGGCGCGCGGTTTCCAGTTCGCCCAGCAGGCGGCCGATGCCGCGCCGCTGCAGCAGCCAGCCATCCAGCGCCAGGCGCGCGGCGGGCTGGCGGAACTGGCGTTCCAGCAGCAGCGCCAGCACCGCCGGCACCACCAGCAGCAAAATCCACCAGTCACGCACGAACAGGCCCAGCTGCAGCACCGCGTTGGTGAACCACGGCAGCGCCACGTCCAGGCTTTCATACATCTGCGCGAACTGCGGCACCACGTAGCCGAGCAGGAACAGCAGCGCACCACCGACCACCACCAGCAGGATGGCCGGGTAGACCAGCGCGTTGACCACCTTGCCCTGCAGCGCGCGGCTGCGTTCAAGGTAATCGGCCAGGCGCTGCAGGGTCTCGTGCAGGCTGCCACCGGCTTCACCGGCACGCACCATGTTCACGTACAGGCGCGAGAACAGGCCGTGCTGGCGCTCCAGCGCAGTCGACAGCGGCGCACCGCCGCGCACCACGTCGCGGATGTCGGTGATCGCGCGCCGCGAACGTTCGTCCTCGGGCAGGCCGAGCAGGATCGACAGCGCGCGGTCCAGCGGCTGGCCGGCGCCGAGCAGGGTCGACAGCTGCTGGGTGAACTGCAGCAGCGCCGCGCCCTGCAGCGGACGCGGGCGGAACAGGTTGCCCAGGCTGCTGCCCCCTACCCCGCCACCCTCGGCGGCCAGGTGCGTTTCCATCGGCAGATGGCCCTGGTCCTGCAGGCGGGCGATCAGCTCGGCCTCGCTGGCCGCTTCCATCTGCCCGTCGAAGATTTCGCCGTGCGGATTCAGTGCCTTGTAACGATAGGTGGGCATGTCAGCGTCGATCTCCCGCGCGCATCAACCCTCCTCGGTCACGCGCAGGACTTCCTCGATGGTCGTCTGCCCGCTCAGGGCCTTGGACAGGCCGTCTTCGTACATGGTGCGCATGCCGGCCTCGCGGGCGATGCGTTCGATCTCGCCCATGCCGTCGCGACGCATCACCGCGCGCCGCAGCGCGTCGTTCATCACCAGGAATTCCATGATGGTGGTGCGGCCCAGGTAACCGGTCGGTGCCAGTGCCGAGGGCTTCGGACGGAACAGGTGGATCGGCCCCTGCGGCTGCAGGCGGCGCAGTTCGAAACGTTCGATCTCCTCCGGCGAGGCTTCGTAGCGCTCGGCGTGGGTGGGTTCCAGGCGGCGCACCAGGCGCTGGGCGAGGATGCCGTTGATGGTGGACGTGAGCAGGTAATCCTCCACGCCCATGTCGAGCAGGCGGGTGATGCCGCCGGCCGCGTTGTTGGTGTGCAGGGTGGACAGCACCAGGTGGCCGGTCAGCGCCGACTGGATGGCGATGCGCGCAGTTTCCAGGTCGCGCATTTCGCCGATCATGATGATGTCCGGATCCTGGCGCACGATGCTGCGCAGCGCGTTGGCGAAATCCAGGCCGATCTGCGGCTTGGCCTGGATCTGGTTGATGCCTTCGATCTGGTATTCGACCGGATCCTCGACCGTGATGATCTTGACGTCGGCGGTGTTGAGCTGGCTCAGCGCGGTGTACAGCGTGGTGGTCTTGCCCGAACCGGTCGGGCCGGTGACCAGCAGGATGCCGTGCGGCTGTTCCAGCACCTTGCGGAACTGCGGCAGGAACGCATCGGTGAAACCGAGCCGGTGGAAATCGAACACGACGGTCTCGCGGTCCAGCAGTCGCATCACCACGCTTTCGCCATGCGCGGTCGGCACGGTGCTTACGCGCAGGTCCAGTTCCTTGCCCTGCACGCGCAGCATGATGCGGCCGTCCTGCGGCAGGCGGCGCTCGGCGATGTTGAGCCGGGCCATGATCTTGATGCGGCTGATGACCGCGGCAGTGAGGTTGGCCGGCGGGCTTTCGCCTTCCACCAGCACGCCATCGACGCGGTAACGCACCTTCAGGCGGTTCTCGAAGGGTTCGACGTGGATGTCCGAGGCGCGCAGTTCCACCGCACGCTGGATCACCAGGTTGACCAGGCGGATGACCGGCGCTTCGGAAGCGAGGTCGCGCAGGTGTTCGATGTCATCGACCGCGCCGCCTTCGCCATCGGCGGTTTCCACGATCGCGCCCATCGCGCTGCGGCCCTGGCCAAACCAGCGCTCGACCAGGTCGTCGATCTCCGCGCGCATGCCCAGCACCGGGCTGACCGGCACGCCCAGCGCCAGCTGCACGGCCTGCTGTGGGTAGGCATCGTGGGCATCGGCCAGCCACAGGCGCACGCCGTGTTCATCCAGCGCCAAGGGGCAGACGTGGAACTGCTTGAGGAAACGCAGCGACAGCGGCAGGCCTTCGGCCAGCGACTGCGGCGGTGCCTCGGGCAGCTGTTTCGCTTCCAGCAATGGCAGGCCCAGCACATCGGCGCTGGTCTGCGCCTGGTCACGTTCGGACACCAGCCCCAGCCGCACCAGCAGGCCCAGCAGGCTGCCGCCGGCTTCGGCGTGCAGCGGCCGTGCGCGCGCCAGGTCCCCTTCCTTGAGGCGCCCGCGCGCCAGCAGCGCATCGAGGATGCGGCCTTCGGCGTCGTCGATGGCAGTGGCAGCGAGCGCGTTCACATGACTCTCCTGTCGATCCTCCCGACTTTAGCAGTTCAGCCCGGACTTCCGCTGCCTCGTGCGCGCAGGACCATGAAAGACGACGCCCGTCACCTTCCGGTAACGGGCGTCGCCAATTCACTTACGACATTGCGTGCAACCGTGGCCCTTACTGGGTGGCCAGGATGGTCACGCCGTTGAAGGCCGCTTCGCCCACCACCTTCACGTAGTAGGTGCCGGCCACCGGCTTGGCCACGCGCACGGTTTCGGTGTTGCCCGGGCGGCTCGACTTGGCATCGTTGTCGGTGGCGGTCGGCACGCGGCCCTGCGCCACGTACACCGAGACGTTACCGGTGCCGCCATAGGTCAGCACGCTCAGCTGCTTGCCGGCGACGGCTTCGAAGGTGTACACGGTCTCGCTGCCGGTCGCGCCGGCAACACCGGCGAGGGCCACCTTGTTGGTCAGCGGGATGCCTTCCGGTTCGCAGTTCTCGGTGCACGGTTCGGCCAGGGCCTTGGCCAGCGCGGCCTTGGCGTCGACGATGCCGGTGCCGATCGGGGTCGATGCCGGAATGGTGACCGGGAACGGACGCGCGGTTTCCTTCAGCAGCGTGCGCATCGCCGCCGGGGTCAGCGGATCCTTGCCACTGGCGATGAGCGCGCTCTGCACCAGTGCAGCGACGCCGGCCACGTGCGGCGAGGCCATCGAGGTACCGCCCATGCCCATGTAGCTGTAGGCGCCCGAATCGGGGGTGGTTGCCGCATCCGAACCGGCCTGCCAGATGAAACCACCCGGGTTGCCGTCCACGCTGCCGCCGCCGCCCGGACCGGACAGGTCCACGCGCGTACCGTAGTTGGAGTAGTAGGTGATGCCACCGGTGATGCGCGTCGCACCCACGGTCACCACGCCGTCGCAGCTGGCCGGGCGGTAGTTGGCGGCGTTGTCGGTGTCGTTGCCGGCGGCCACCACCACGGTGGTGCCACGCGAGATCGCGCCGCTGATCGCATCCTGGTAGGCGCCTGCGCAGGCACCGCTGCCGCCCAGGCTCATGTTGATGATTTCAGCCGGATTGGTGTTGGCGGGAATGCCGGCGACGGTGCCACCGGACGCCCAGGTGATCGCGTCGGTGATGTCGGAGAGGTAGCCACCGCACTTGCCGAGCACGCGCACCGGCAGGACCTTGGCCTTGTGTGCGACACCGGCCATGCCGACGCCGTTGTTGGTCTGCTCGGCGACGGTGCCCGCCACGTGGGTACCGTGCCAGGAGCTGTCTTCCGGCTGCGAGCCGTTGTAGCACTCGTTGGCGTTCTCGACCCAGTCACCGTAGTCCTGTGCACCCGGCACGCGGTCGTCGGTGGCACGGCGCGAGGTCTCGGCGTCGCTGATGAAGTCGTAGCCCGGCAGCAGGTTGCCGACCAGGTCCGGGTGCTGCGGCAGGATGCCGGTATCGAGCACGGCAACGACCACGCCCTCGCCCTGCGAGACGTCCCAGGCCGACGGCGCGTTGATGCCACCGGTCGGGTTGCTCAGGTGCCACTGGTACTGCGCGTAGTAGGGATCATTCGGCACCAGGGCCGGCTTCACGTCGCCCGCGCGCAGCTCGGTGCGGCGCAGCTTGACGTCGGCTTCGGCGTACTTGACCGACGGGTCGGCCTTGAGCTCCTTCAGCACGCGCTGCAGTTCTGCCGGGGCCAGGCGGCCCTGCAGGCGGATCACATCGGCACCGATGCCGAGCTTGCGCACCACCTGCGGGCCCATCGCGCTGGCGCGGCTGGTGCCACCGGACAGGCTGGCGCGGGTGAGTGCGGACTGCACGGTGGACAGCTTGGCCGAGCGATCGCTGGCGGCCAGGGTGCCCTTCGCGTACATCACGATGATGCGGTCGGTGCCCGCTTCGGCGGTGCTGGCCTGGCGCACCGGCTCGCGGGTCGGCAGGCCGGCAGCGTGGACCGCGCCTGCGGCGGTCACCGACAGCAGGGCGGCGGCAAGCACGTTGATGCGAAGGTTCTGCTTATTGATCACGTCACATTCCTCTTCTGGGTCATGGTTGGATCCAACACTGCGGCCATCAATCCTTGACGGATCCCGGCTGGCCGAGCCGGGGTTGCCGAGACCTCCCCTCAGGCCCTGTCGCAGAAGCAGCGCCGGCGGCGTGACCGCCGGCGCGTTGTTGCCTTACCAACCGAAGCCGGCACCGACGCCGACCGAGGCGTCGTCACTGCTGAACGCACCGCCGAGGGTGACCGTGGCGCGATCGCTGATCGCACGCTGGTAACCCAGCGACATCGCCGATTCGCCGCCCTGGAAACCGATGCCGACGCCGACCCGGTTCTGGGTGCGGATGCCGGCGGCACTGGTGGCCATGTTGAGCATGGCCGCGCTCATCGCGCCCTGGCGGTCGATGCGGCGATCCATGTGGCGCAGGCGGCCATCCACTTCGCCCTTGAACACATCGAAGCTGTCGGCGACGGCCTGCACGCGGCTGTCGGTGTAGCTGTTGGCGGTGGTGATGCCGCGGTCCAGCTGCCCCTTGTTCACCGCATCGGTGGCCGCGGTACCTGCGGCCACGTTGGTGACCTGGCGTTCGTTGCCTTCGCTGCCCACCGACACCGTGTTGGCGCGGTCGGCGACCGAGCCCTGGCCCAGTGCAACCGCGTTGGCGGCGGTGGCCGATGCGCCCTGGCCGATGGCCGTGGACGAAGCGCCGCTGGCGACGGCGCCGTCACCCATGGCGACTGCGTTGGCACCGACGGCCGGCTGCGCCGCCGTGGCGCCTTCGACGCTGGGCTTGGCCACCACGTTCGACCGCGAGGCCACTGCATCGGCCTCGGCCACGGTGGCGACCTGGGCGGTGCTCGCCTGCACGCTGGCGCTGCGCAGGCTGGCCGTTGCCGTGCGGCTGGTGCCACTGGCAGTGCGCTGGTCAAGCTCGGTCACCTTCCTGTCCAGTGCACCCAGTGCGTCGCCGACATTGCTGTAGGTCGAGCCCTGGATGACGTAGTTCGGCGCGATGAACACCCCCTGCATGCCGACGCTGGCACCGCCGCCAAGGATGCTGGCGGCATCGCTGAGCGACTGGAACAGCTGGCCGCCGTTGATCGCCTGGCGGCTGCCGGACGCGATGCTGCCGGCGCCGACGTTGTTGATGACGGTGCCTTCGATGCCGGACAGGGTCAGCTGGTCGCGGCTGGCATCGTCGTAGGCCACCGCGTTGGCCGAGGTGGACTCCACCGTGGCGATGCGCGAGTCGAAATCACCGACGCGGGTTTCGACCGCACCCACGCGCTGGTTGGTGACGTTGAGCTGCGAACCGGTGACCGCGTCGCTGCTGCCGGCGGCAATGCGGCCGTCGGCCACGTTGACGATGCGGCGGGTGGCTGGGGCATCGGTGCCGTTGCCGCCACCGACCGAGACCACGTTGGCTTCCACTGCACGCGCGCCGGCACCCAGGGCCACCGAGTTGTTGCCGCTGACCGCGCTGTTGGCACCCAGCGCCAGCGATGCATTGCCGATGGCGTTGGCGCTGCTGCCCACGGCATTGCTGCGGTTGCCGCCGGCAGTCGCGCCCGAACCCACGGCCACGGCATCGGTGCCGCTGGCGGTAGCCACGCCGCTGCCGTTGGCCTTGAAGCGCTGGCCGACCGCATCGGCGGTGGCAGCCACCGCGTCGAGCTGGCCCTTGTTCACCGCATCGGTGGTTTCGGTACCGGCGGCCACGTTGGTGATCTGCCGCTGCGCGGCCGCATTGCCCACCGACACCGTGTTGGCGCGGTCGGCCTGCGAGCCGTTGCCGAGCGCGACGCTGTTGGCCGCACTGGCGGTGCTGTTGGCACCCAGCGCGGTGGCATCGGTCGCGTCGGCCCAGGCGTTCCAGCCGATGGCGCTGGCGTAGTCGCTGGTCGCCCAGGCACCGGCACCGAAGGCCGCCGCGCCGGTACCGCTGGCACGGGCCGGGATCAGGCCGAAGTAGGTGCTGCCACCGATGGCCACGCTTTCATCGCCCGTGGCTTCGCTGGACTGGCCCATCGCCACCGCGTTGGCACCGGCCGCAGCGGCGCCGAAGCCGACCGCGGTGGTGTTGGCGCCGGTGGCCGCCGAGCCATAGCCCAGCGCGGTGCCGAGGCGGCCGCTGGCTTCGCTGTAGCCACCGACGGCGGTGGTGCCATCGGCGCTGGCCGAGGCGCGGAACCCGCTGGCCAGCGACTGCGCGCCGCTGGCGATGGCTTCGGCACCGTTGGCCGTGCTGTAGACACCCGTGGCCTGCGCCGCGTTGCCGGTGGCGGTGCTGCTGATCTCGCTGGCCACCGCGCCGCTGCCGTAGGCCGCACTGTTCTCACCGGTGGCCTGCGCCTCGTTGCCGACGGCCGCGGCATTGGCGCCGGTGGCCAGGCTGTTGAAGCCGACCGCCGTGGCATTTTCAGCCAGGGCGGTGGCGCCGCTGCCCAGTGCGGAGGCGCCGTTGCCGATGGCGTTGGAGGCTTCACCCGCAGCCAGTGCGTTGTCGCCTTCCACATAGGCACCGGCATCGCTGTCGGCGCTGCCGCTGGCTTGCACGTACTTGCTGGTCTGTTCAGCAGTTGCAGCCACGGCATCCAGCTGGTTCTTGTTCACCGCATCGGTGCCTTCGGTACCCGCTGCCACATGGGTGACCTGGCGTTCGCCGCCCTCGCTGCCGACGGCCACCGTGTTGTCACGGTCGGCCGTGGAGGCAGCGCCCAGCGCGACACTGTTGATGCCGTTGGCAGTGGCACCGGCACCCAGCGCGGTGGACTGCTCTGCACCGGCCCAGGAGTTCCAGCCGATGGCGGTGGCGTAGTCGTCGGTCGCCCAGGCACCGGCACCGAAGGCCGCCGCACCGTAACCGCTGGCACGCGCCGGGATCAGGCCGAAGAAGGTGCTGCCGCCGATGGCCACGCTTTCATCGCCACTGGCTTCACTGGAATCGCCCATGGCCACGGAGCTGGCGCCGCTGGCGGTGGCGAACACGCCGGCCGCAGTGCTGTTGGCACCGCTGGCCAGGGTGCCGTAACCCAGCGCGGAGCCGAGGCGACCGCTGGCTTCGCTGTAGCCGCCCACTGCGGTCGTGCCATCGGCCGAGGCCGAGGAACGGAAGCCACTGGCCAGCGACTGCGCGCCGCTGGCGATGGCTTCGGCACCGTTGGCAGTGCTGTACACGGCAGTGGCCTGCGCGCCGGCACCGGTAGCGGTGCTGCTGGTTTCGCTGGCGACGGCACCGCTGCCGAGGGCTGCGCTGTCTTCGCCGGTGGCCTGGGCGTTGTTGCCGATCGCCGCTGCGTTGCCGCCGGTGGCCAGGCTGTTAAAGCCGACCGCAGTGGCATTGGCGGCCACCGCAGTGGCACCACTGCCGAGCGCGGTGGCACCGTCGCCGATGGCATTGGCGGCCTCACCGGCAGCCAGTGCGTTGTCGCCTTCCACATAGGCGCCGGCATCGCTGTCGTCGCTGCCGCTGGCCTGGAAGTACTTGCTGGTGTTCTCCGCGGTGGCGGCGACGGCATCCAGCTGGTCCTTGTTCACCGCATCGGTGCCTTCGGTGCCGGCGGCGACGTTGGTGATCTGGCGGGTATTGCCAGCGCCGCCGACGGAGACTGTGTTGTCGCGGTCTGCAATCGAGTCGGCACCCAGCGCCACGCTGTTGGCACCCTGTGCTTCGGCGGCGTTGCCCAGCGCCGTGGCGTTGGTACCCGGTGCCCAGGCACCACCACCGACCGCGGTGGAGTAGTCACCCGACGCTTCGGTGGCGAGCAGGCCGAACAGCGAACCGCCGATGGCCACGCTGTTCACGCCGGTCGCCAGGCTGCCCTGGCCGGTGGCCGTGGCATAGGCACCGGAGGCTTCCGAATCGCCACCGAGGGCCACGCTGTTGGAACCGGAGGCATTGGCGAAGTTGCCGAACGCGGTGGCGTTGAAGGCCGACGCGCTGGCGTAGCCGCCGATGGCGGTGCTGTAGCCACCGGTGGCTTCGGCACCGATGCCGAACGCCGCCGAAGCGGTACCGCTGGCGATGCTCTCGCTGCCGACCGCGGTGGCGGCTTCGCCGCTGGCGCTGCTGAAGTAACCCACCGCCACGGCTTCCTCACCGCTGGCTTCGGACAGAACGCCGGTGGCGGTGCTGCCGGCACCACTGGACACGGCCGCGGCACCGAAGGCGGCACTCTGCTCGCCGCTGGCTTCGCTTTCCGCACCCTGCGCGGTGGCGTACTCGCCGGTGGCCTGCGCGTTGGCGCCGATGGCGCTGGCGTTGTCCGCCGTGGCCAGGGCATTGAAGCCGATCGCCTGCGCGTTGCTGCCGATGGCATTGGCACCGCTGCCCAGTGCGATGGCGCCGTCACCGATGGCATTGGCGGCTTCGCCGGCGGCCAGGGCGTTGTCGCCTTCCACGTAGGCGCCGGCATCGCTGTCGTCGCTGCCGCTGGCCTGGAAGAACTTGTTTCCGGTGCCTGCGCTGGCGGCCACGGCATCCAGCTGGGCCTTGTTCACTGCATCGGTGGCCTGGGTGCCTGCGGCGACGTTGGTGACCTGGCGTTCGCTGCCGGCGCTGCCGACCGACACGCTGCGGTCGCGGTCAGCCACCGAGCCTGCGCCAAGAGCCACGGCATTGTTGCCGTTGGCGGTGCTGCCGGCACCGAGCGCGATGGCGCTTTCGCCACCGGCAACCGTGTTCGTGCCCACCGCGATGCTGTTGACGCTGTTGCCAAGTGCCTGGAAGCCCAGCGCCAGGCTGTAATCGCCGTAGCTGAAGGCACCGCGGCCGACGGCGGTCGAGCTGACGCCGTTGGCCCAGCTGTTGTAGCCGATGGAGGTCGCGCCGTTGGCACTGGCCCAGGCCGCCGGGCCGAAGGCCGAGGCGTTGGTACCGGTCGCCCACGCACCTGCGCCGAAGGCGGTTGCGCCTTCTTCGCTGGCGGTGCTGTAACCACCGACGGCGGTGCTGTCATCGGCCTTGGCAAAGGCGCTGTCACCGATGGCGACGGCATAGCTGCCGGTGGCGCGCGACTTGCCGCCTGCGGCGAAGCTGTTGTCACCAGTCGCCTGCGCGGCATTGCCGAAAGCACTGCTGCTGGCGCCGGTGGCCTGCGCGGCGTTGCCCACCGCAGTGGAACCGGCCGACGCGGTAGTGCCGATCTGCACAGGATTGCCTTCGTCGTCCAGCAGCGGCTGGTTGTACTCGTCGTACGCCTGGCCGAGGCCACCGATGGCGACGGCACCGTCGCCGTCGGCGAAGGTGTTGCGGCCGAGGGCCACGGTGTCGGCGCCGATGGCACCGGCACCTGCGCCCTGCGCAAGCGCGCCTGCGCCGATCGCGTTGCTGGCCGAACCCGCAGCCACCGCACCTTCGCCTTCGGCGTAGGCGCCGGCATCACTGCCCTCCTCGCCCTGCGCCTGGAAGAAGCGCGCGGTGGTATCGGCGGTGCTGGCCACGGCATCGAGCTGGCGCTTGTTCACCGCATCGGTGTCTTCGGTACCGGCGGCCACGCTGGTGATCTGGCGTTCGTTGCCGGTGCTGCCGACGGCCACGCTGTTGTCGCGCACCGCTTCGGAGTTGGCGCCGAGGGCGACGCTGTTGGCACCACGCGCGGTGGCGTAGTAGCCCACGGCGGTGCTCTGCGCACCGCTGGCCCAGGTCTGCGCACCCAGCGCGCTGGCGTTCTCGCCCGGCGCGTAGGCGAAGTAGCCCACCGCCGTCGATTCGGCGCCGGAGGCTTCGGTCAGGCTGCCGTTGGCCACGGCGTAGTCGCCGCTGGCGATGGCACCGGCACCGACGGCGGTGGCGGCTTCACCACTGGCCTGGGTCTGCACGAAGAAGCCCAGGCCCGGGATCAGGTCGGCCGGGCCACCGATGGCCACGCTGCTGGTGCCGGTGGCGTTGCTCTGCGTGCCCACGGCGGTGGAGTAATCGCCCACCGCATTGGCCACCGCACCGAAGGCCGAGGACTGCGCGCCGGCGGCATAGGCGCCGACACCATAGGACGAGGCGGCAAAACCGCTGGCTTCGGCGCTGGCACCGACGGCGGTACCGCCGACGCCGGCACTGGTGGCGCCGGTCTCCACCGGCACGCCACCGCTGGTGATCAGCGGGTTGCCGTCCGCATCGACGGCGGCGCCACCGACGGCGACGCTGCCCGGACCGGCCGCCTGTGCGTTGTTGCCGAAGGCGGCACTGTTCTGGCCGCTGGCCAGTGCGTTGTAGCCCACGGCCGTGGCGTTCTGGGCGACGGCGGTCGCGCCGGCACCAACCGCCGTAGCGCCGTTGCCGATGGCGTTGGCGGCTTCGCCGGCGGCGAGCGCGTCGTCACCGTCGGCCAGTGCACCGGCATCGCTGTTGCTGCTGCCGGTGGCC